>DKXQ01000205.1:0-5228 GCA_002493085.1 Lachnoclostridium sp. UBA7122 | reverse complement strand
GCAGCCGCTCCCACTTAGATGAGGCACGCAATGGTGCATAAAATCTGGCAATATATACCCAGGTAAAGCTACATTATCACTTTCTGGTTTAATCCTTGCTATAAATTTTTGAAAATGGTATAATCCAGATAGTATATTTAGGAATACACTATACAGAAAGCGCAGGATTTTTATAAATGATAGAAAATCTTAAAGGAATGCATGAAACTGTAAATTATAAAAAAGATACAAATTTACGTCTTTATAATAATGAGCAGGCAGAGGACTATCCTATGCACTGGCATACTCCTATGGAGATAATTATGCCAGTTGAAAATACATATTCTGTTATAACTGGCAGGCATACCATTACTATGGAGCCATATGATATAATATTTATATGTCCTGGTGTCATACATGAACTAAAAGCTCCAGCCAGGGGCCGCCGTATAATATTCCAGGCTGAAATTACCATGTTCCATTCAATACATGAGTTTGAAGCAATTCTAAGTATTATGGCTCCGGCTCTTAAAATTTCAAAAAATGATACACCTGCAATCTACCAGAAAATATATAATCTTATCTTGCAGATTAATGAGGAATATAACCGTATTAATAATATTTTAATGGAAACTGTTATATACGAAAAACTTCTTAATATATTTATATTGATAGGGCGTAATTATACTAACAATCTCAGGCATGATGGCACTGGATACAAAAAACATAAAGAATATACAGAAAAGTTTATATCTATCTGTAATTATATAAATGAGCACTGTACAGAAGATTTAAGCCTGGAAGAAATATCCAGTATAGCCGGGTTTAGTAAATACCATTTTACCCGGCTATTTAAACAGTTTACAACTACTACATTTTACAGATACCTTAACCAGAAAAGGATTGAACATGCACAAAAAATGCTTGCTGACCCTGGCATACCAGTTACTGAAGTTGCGCTAAGCTCAGGCTTCCAGAGCCTTTCTGCATTTATACGTATGTTTAAATTAATTAACCAGTGTACACCAACTGAATACCGGAATATGTTTATACATTTTACGCTGGACTAAACAATTAATTATACTAATGTTACACTGCATTGTAAGACAGCCAGGCAAAATCTGCATAATTATTACTTATACTGCCATTGGAAGAAGCATACATGCCTATAGTACATCCGACAAATCCTCCTGCTTCTTCTGTAGTATAATAAATCAAATCTACATTTTCAGCAGCCATCTGCTTTACACCATCAGTTTTTACATAGATATATGCTGTCTGGTTTTCTGCCCTCATAGTTATTTCTATAAGACCGCTGTTATTTATCTGTGTCCTGGAAATGATATTGTCTTTTCCATGTATGTGTGCAGTTACTACAAAAAATGTTTCATTGTCATAGTTTTTTATCTCCATGCGCAGATGGTTATCGTGGTTCTGGTAGTAAACCAGGCCTGCACTTTCATCCCCCTGTGGCAAAAACTCCATGCCAGCCTGTACTTCAAAACAATAATCTTTTTGCCGTATGCCTAAATAAGAAGGGTTTTCTTTTTCTTCAATTTTCTCTTTTCTTGTATATAATCTCAAAAACCCTTTCCTGGCTTTTAATGAATACTGTTCTTCATTTCTTGTCTGTATTCCTATTAACCTGTCATCTAATTTTACATCATAAAAATGCAGGTTGTCATGATGGGAAATTTCATTTGCAAAACGGCACTCTTCAATAAATGGCAGTTCAAAACTGTCCTCCAGCTTGCCGGTACCAGGACTAATTACAGGCCATCCATCTTCCCATATAACTTTAGCAAGAAATGATTCCCTGCCCATATTGCTATGGCGTTTACATATACGTGACGCAAGCATTATAATATACCAGTTGCCATTCCCATCATCAACAAGGTCTCCATGCCCGGCATTAATTACAGGATAGTCCATTCCAAGATTTCTATGTGTAAAAACCGGGTTTCTTGGGCAGCCTTCAAACCACTGGAACAGCTTTTTGCTTCTTGCAACACTTATGCTATGTTCTAGTCCGGTACCTCCCTCTGCATGTATAAGATAATAATACTCACCTATTTTGTACAAGTGCGGGCCTTCTGGCCATATAACATCTTTCAAAGCCCCTTTCCATATTGCCATGCTTTCACCTGTAAGTTTCATTTGTTTTAAATCAAGTTCCTGTATCCATATCTCCCAGTCGCCATTATAGCGTACCCCTTCGGGATTCGGCCTTGTGCCTGTATAGTAACATCTGCCATCTGTATCAAAGAAAAGACTTGGGTCAATTCCATTAGCTTCATCTCCCAGATAATATGGGGCAGACCATGGGCCTTCTGGTTTTTTTGCTGTAACAATAAAATTCCCGCCAGAACTTACATCGTCAGAACTTACATTAGTAGTAATCATATAATATGTGCCATTATGGTAACGTATAGATGGCGCATAAATTCCCTGGGATATTTCATTGCCAGCTAAGGGAAGCTGTTCTTCCCTGTCAAGTATATTGCCTATTTGTTCCCAGTGTACCAGGTCCCTGCTGTGAAAGACCGGTACACCTGGAAAATACGAAAAACTGGAACTTACAAGATAAAATTCTTTATCCACCCTGCATATAGACGGGTCAGGGTAAAAGCCGCATAAAACCGGGTTTACTGCTGTAACCATTTTATTTTCCTCCTGTTTTTTACTGGTATTATTTTTGTTAAATACTATACATTGAATATATGCTGTACAAATTCATACAGGCTTTTTCCCCATACCGTAAAGTCATGGCCTCCAATGTATATTTTATACAGATGTTTTGTATTATTTCCCATAAGCACATTATGGTACTGGTGTGCCTGTTCTTTAGTAACCATATCGTTGTCTCCATTGGCAATCATTAAAAATGTATTGTCTTTATATTTATCTGGAAGCCGGAATTCTTCTTTCGTAAAAAGCCCTTCTTCTGTTATGCCATTATTAGTATAAGAAAATATTCCATATGCAGGACTGAAAGCACCTATATAACCAAAAGCGCCAGGTCTTGCCAGCCCGTTATATAATGCTTCCCTTCCACCCATGGAAAGCCCTGCAACTGCAGTATTTTCCCTGCCTTTTTTTATCTTAAAATTGTTTTCTATAAAAGGCATAATATTTTTTTCTAATTCTTCTATAGACATGTCAAATGCCTTAAAATGCCCCAGTGTAAATATATCCTCTGGATTGGCTTTATCGTCAGCCCTTACACGTATATTAGGCATTACAGTTATAAATTCTTTTATTTTATGCTCTGCCAGAAGGTTTGAAATAATATATTCTACACCTGCATCTTTCCATTCATTTTCATCACCGCCAATTCCATGTAAAAGATATAATACAGGATACTCTTTTTTCTCATTATATCCATATGGAATAAGCACATTTAAATTTCTCTTTGACAATGTTATAGAAGAAT
Organism: Lachnoclostridium sp. UBA7122; assembly: GCA_002493085.1. Taxonomy (GTDB): domain Bacteria; phylum Bacillota; class Clostridia; order Lachnospirales; family Lachnospiraceae; genus Butyribacter. Next base: position 1,816 of record DKXQ01000205.1, on the reverse strand, counting down.
AGTAGGAAAGATGGCACCATTTTGCACCTTTGCCTTTAATATACTTCTGGTTATATCCATCTGGCATAATATTATTTCTTTTCATACTAACACTCCCTCAGTGGACATATCCAAATCCAAGAATTGTAAACTTTTTGTCCTGGTCTGTTTTGCTAATTTCAATGTGTACCAGATGTGTACTGCTCGAACTTTCATTAATTATAATTACAGGATTACAATGGAGCCAGCCATTAATATATGGGTCTGCAGTTTTTACAAATCTGCCATCTACATAAATATCTGCCTTTGCAGCATCTGTTTCTCCAGAATCTTTAAATATAAGAACAAGTGCTTTACACTGTATCTTCATTTCAAAATATGGTTTATCCTTTTCTTTTCCATTATAATGCCAGTTATAAGGAAACTGGGGAACCTGGTTTAAGCTTCCATCCATTTCCACACATTGTAAAACTGTATCTGTATCTGTAAATCCCCCGGGAATAATTTCCGCATTACTATATGTATCTTTTTTATCCAAAAGCTTTACATTTTCAAAAGTGCTGCCTGCTACTGGTACAGGCATATCTGCACTGTCTGTATTTATACTGGCATTATCTGTATTTGCGGCCTGTTCCATAAGATATATTATACAGTCTGACATAATTGTATGCCCTGCATTGGATGGATGGTAAATATCATAGAAAAACTGGTTCTTGGTTAATACCTTGCCTTCGCCATATTTCTTATAAAATTGTGGTGTTACAGCATTTTTTATACTTATCATTGGAAGCTTGTAATTATATCCAATAGGAATCATACGTTCCTGCAGGTTCCAGTCATCGGCAAATACTGAAAATAATAATATTATGGCAGGTTTATAAGGAAGTTTTAATGCTTTCCTTACCAGGCTTTCATAACAGTCACCTTTGGTTTCATCTCCCTCATCATTAACAGCAAATTCAATTACAATAATATCTGGCTCTACAGTATAATCCCTGAGTACATCACGTTCAAAACGTATCATTCCAAGTTCTGAAGGTGTACCTCCTATACCAGCTTTAATTAAATGTACATTATTATCTTTTCCAAATCTTTCTTGGAACAGACGGTATGATTTATAAGCATAACATTCTGTATTTAAAGGTATTGCCCCTGCCCCCTGCGTAATAGAGCCACCTATATATGCCAGAGTTACATCTTCCCCGCTTTTTGCCTTGTCTATTGCGTTTTTTAACTTTCTTAAATCCCCTTTGGATACAAGAGAATTTTTAATTATATTTTTATAGTCTTCTGAATTAAAGTTAATTCCATCTTCTTCATTAACCTCTGGTGCAGTGAAACCATCATTCAGATAAAACCTGACATTTAATTTTGCAGTCTTGCCTGCCTCCTCCATAATTACTTTAATCTGCCCTGGTATAAAATCATCATCTGTCCATCTGGCATCTGATAAATATATTCTTTTTTCTGCACCATCACCATTAACATGTATCTTTAAATTAGTTCCCCCACCGTAAATATCATTTTTACCATACATCTGGAATATAAATTCTACATTATCCAAAGGGTTTCCGGTTTCTACTGAAACACCTATACTGTGTACTAATTTTTTAAATCCTTCTACAGTCCTTAACAGCCCAAGTTCTGCTTCATCTGTAATACCACCTGTAATATGTGCACTATTTACAAGCCGTTCATCACTCTGGTATAAATATTGTATTCCTTTGCCATCTTCCATCTGTGAACCAAATATATCTTTATTTTTTATAATATAAAATGAATCCCTTCTTTTCTCTGGATTTTTTGGTGCTGCTGGTCCTTCCATTACTATATCTCC
>DKXQ01000052.1:44485-45267 GCA_002493085.1 Lachnoclostridium sp. UBA7122 | reverse complement strand
AAAAGTTGTAAAGTGGTGTATTAAACAAAAATGGTATTCCACTTATGCCAGCTAAGCATCATGGCAAAGTGAGAAGAATGTTAAAAAATGGACAGGCAAAACTTGTAAAAAGATGTCAATTCACAATACAATTATTGTATGATACTACAAATTATACGCAACCAATTAATTTAGGAATAGATGCAGGAAGTAAACATATTGGCTTATCAGCAACTACAGAGAATAAAGAATTATATTCTGCTGATGTGGAATTAAGGAATGATACTGTGGACTTAATTTCTACACGGAGGGAAAACCGGAGAAACAGAAAAACAAGATACAGATTACATTATGTGAAACCTGCCATAGTGGGTATCATAAAGGAATATCATTTAAAGATGCAGCTTTTATGGGCATTATGAGATGGGCATTTTACAATTAGTTAAAAAGGAAGTATTCTTATGTATCTATGACTTATGGATATATTACAAAAAATATAAGAATTAAAAATCATCTTATTATTTTTATCAGAAGAAAGTCCGCAGACATAATAGGCAGATACATAAAAGTAATATTTTGAAAGGGGGTATACGCAAGAGAAACCAAGCAGAATATCTAATAAAAGGATATCGTCTTTTTGATAAGGTATCTTACAATAGAAATGCTTATTTTATTTTTGGACGAAGAAAAAGTGGTTTTTTCGATATTCGTAATCTAAGTGGTGAAAAAGTAAGGAACTGTAAATAAATTAAATGAACAAGTTACGAAGAATGTTTTTTCGGGTGCAAAGAAAAAAACGTAGG
>DKXQ01000052.1:0-44139 GCA_002493085.1 Lachnoclostridium sp. UBA7122 | reverse complement strand
AATTTAATTATTTGCAGTTCCTAAATAAGGGAAGCATAAGTTATAAGAAAATTAAAAAGGCAGTGGGTTTCCTTGCTGATTTATTATGAAATTTACATATTGCCCACATTGTGGGCGGGAATTGATAAAAAAGGAAATTGGTGATGAAGGCGTTATTCCATACTGTGAAAATTGCAAGACACCTATGTGGGATATGTTTACAACCTCTATTATTTGTGCCGTTGTCAATGAAGAAAATGAGATTGCGCTGTTAAGGCAAAACTATGTGTCAACGACAAATTATGTATGCGTTGCCGGTGTGATGAAGCTTGGGGAAAGCGCAGAGGAAACAGTTGTACGCGAAGTGAAGGAAGAAATTGGTTTAGACGTAGAGAAAGTAGAATATATAAAGAGTTATCCCTATGGGAAAAAAGATATGCTTATGCTGGGATTCTGTGCATATGCGAAAAAGAAAGAACTGGTTTTGTCTGGCGAAGTTGACGGGGCACGCTGGTTTCCTTTTGCGGAGGCATTGGGCGCACTTCGGGATGGAAGTATTGCATGGCAGCTTGTCTGGGCCGTGCTTAAAGCACAGCAAATAGAACCACTTTTAAGAAAATTGATAGTGCGCCAAAAACCATTGTATGAAAAAGTGGTTTCTGGAGATTTCTCAGAAGTTTGTTATCAGGAACAATATGACGGGCAAGAAGGGACTTATGACGGGAATTATACAAACCGTCTGCGGTTAGCATATTATTTGTTTTACGGGCATCAGGAAAAAGAAAGCCTTGTTGTTTCCTTATTCAAGGAGGAGTTAAAGGACAGGGAAAACAATTCTTTTCAGGGAATTGGAAGTACGCTGGAATTGCTGACAGCATTGCTTGGAAAATATAATCAGGGCGGAAAATATGATGCGCTTTTTGAGCGGGCAGGAAATGCTAATTTTGATTGTGCATGTGGCTATACTAGGAATATGCAGATAGATCCAGATATCAATGCATGGGATATCCATGATGCCATAGAGAGTGCGATTGATATGTGGGAGCTGGATATTGCAGGGGAATTGGTGCAGATATGGCAGGGCAGTGTATCAGAATGGGATAGCAGGCAGATTGCCCAATTGATTTCTTATAATAAGGATATTGTCTTAGAAGAACGCAATGAAGGGCTATTAGAAAAAAGTTTGGCTATAGTGCGGGAAAAGGGCAATAATAAAGAGATTATTTCTGTATGGCATGATTTAATCAGACACCAGGTACAGTTTGGAAAATGGGACAAGGCATATCAGAATCTGATGCAATTGCGGCAGCACACAAAGTTAGAAGAAATCCAATGGATAAATTTGTTCAATTTTATTTTGGAACGGTGTGCAGAGATTATCAGCAATTATCCCCAGAAGGCGCAAGAGCTGTGGGACTGGTGCAAACCCTACTTGCGGCAAAAGGAGGATAACCTGTATAGTAATCTGTACAAGAAAGGCATTGATGCAGCAAACGCAGTTGGGGACAGTTATGCTTTGGAATTAGGGAAGAAATACCAGCGTTGGCAGAAAAAATAAGTGAGGCATAAATAATGGGAGAATAGTGTCGCAAGCCAAATCCCAGAATTATAACACAGGAAGTGGCTCATATGGACAATAAAAGTTTAACACATACACGCTGGAAATGCCAGTATCATATTGTATTTATTCCAAAGTACCGTAAGAAGACATTATATGGAAAGGTGAGAGAAGATGTAAGGGAAATCATCAGTACATTATGCAGGTACAAACCTTTTACAGGCTCATAACTGCCCTTGCGCTGTTTCAATATAAAATTTTTACTCTTGACAAAATTGCCATATGCCCTTAAAATGGCTTATAAAGAGAAATGAGTTTTTCGACCGTACAGCTATTGCTCAAGCGGCTTGCTCGTTTCTTTTTTTGTCCTTAAAATATCATATAAATACAGTTTTCCGTCTTTTGCATGGCGCACCGGTATCCTTGCCTTAAAGACATTATATCTTACCTGTACCATCCGAATTTTGCATCTGTGTTATGCTTCTGTGCATAATTCTCTGCAAATGTTTTATTCGTGGCAATTTCAATCATTTCTTTAATAATTCCTGAAGAATTTGCCTTTGCATACATATTTGCGCCCCTTAGTTCCTTTGTGTCTTTGGAATGTGCAAACTTATCAGGAAAATCCGCACCTATGTACACCACGTCTGATGTTTCCGTAATTTCTGCACACTGACCGATATACTCTTTCAGACAGTTCTCAACAATGTTCCAGTCCACGCTCCTTCTTCCCTTAAAACTTTTATACTTTCTCCATCACTAAATACAGTTACTGCCCCTGCATCTTTTGTTGCAATCCATCTGCTGCCCGCTTTTTCCAGCCGTTCAAGCAGTTCTTTATGTGGATGTCCATACATATTATTTTTTCCACATGATATTATGGAAATATCTGGTGATACCCTGTCTAAAAATGCATCAGAGGTTGAATTTTTAGAGCCGTGGTGTGCAACTTTTAAAATATTGTATTGTACAGGCAGCGTGCTGTCTTCCTGAAGTTTTTTTAACAGCATATCTTCTCCATTGCCTTCGGTATCACCTGTTAAAAGAAAAGATGTATTTTTATATACTACACTTAAAACTGTTGAATATGCGTTTGCTGATTCTGCATTAAAACCTGTTTCTGGATGCAGGCACTGTATCTTAAAACCTCCACTGCCTGAAAAAATATCTCCTGTGCCTATGTAAGCTGTATTAACACTGTTTTTGCTGGCAAGATTTGCTATTTCATAATATGAATCATTTTTACATGATGCAGATGGGTCTGGCAGCAGCAGATTTGCTACTTTTATGCCTGTGCGTGACTGTTGTAAAATTTCTTTAAGTCCTGAAATATGGTCTTCGTCGCTGTGTGTCATTATCATATAGTCTATCCTTTTTATGCCATTGCACTTAAGATATGGAATTATTCTGTATTTGCCAACGCTATTTACACTGCTGCTGCCACCGTCAATAAGATACACTGTGCCACTGTTATCTTGCATAAATATGGCATCACCCTGTCCTATATCAAGAAAAGCCAGTTTTAAACCGCTGTATTTTTTTGTGTATGTATTTACAAAAGTAATTGTAAAAAATGCCAGTGATATAATTATAAAAAATACTGCTTTTATACTGTATGGGTTAATTATTGTACAAATTGTTTTATATATGCTGTTCTGCCTTTTAAAGCCTTCTTCTTCACTATTTATATAAAAATATGCTGCCGCCAGCGCAGTGGCAAGAAGCACAAAGTAAATAATTATCTGCCATATATCAGGCTTTCCAGTAATTATTATATTGCATGGCAGATTTGAAACTGCCCTGCAGGCTATTTCATATATATTTAACAGGATATATGCGCTTCCAAGTATAAATTTTGCAAGTGGCAGGCATATTAATCCAGCAATCCCGCCTGTCACACAGAGCATTACAAGTAGTGATGCAAGTGGTATTACAACAATGTTTATAAATATTCCGTATAGTGGAAATTCATAATAGAAATATAATATAAATGGAAGTGTAGTTAACTGGATTGCAATACTTGATAGAAATGTACTGGCTGTTTTTTCTGTAATAAGATTTATAAATGTGTTATGCCTGCTGGGGCTTTTTTGTTTCTTTAAGTATATTTTTTTTAAAACCGGATACACAAGTGCTATTCCTGCAACTGCACCAAATGAAAGCAGAAAGCTGCATGAATATATTGCAAATGGCTTATTGAGCAGTATAATTATAGCACTGGAAGCCATTGCTGAAAGCATGTCATAACTGCGCCTTATAAGTGGTGCTATAAGCATCAGGACAGCCATTATAACAGCTCTGGCTACAGATATTCCAAACCCTGTCATTCTGCCATATATAATTATAAAGACTATAGCTGCAAGTGCTGCTGTAATGTGTATAACAGTACACATATAATTTGTCATTTTTACATAGCCAGGAGTAACCACATCATTCTGGATGTTGTTTGCAAGTTTGTATATGCGCTTTATTATCTTGCATATACAGATGGCAAGTGCTGCTGCCAGCTTGTAAGCGGCCATACATATTATGGAAATATGAAGTCCGCTGATTGCAAGAATATGGCTGATTCCACTTTCCTGGTACAGGTTTTTTATATCCATGTCAAGAAATGTCTTATTTCCAAGGAGCATAGCAGTTACTATGCTGCTCTCTTTTTCAGGCAGTGCCTGTCTGTATATTTCTGTAAGCTTTTCTTTTACATTCTGGATTTTTACTAAATACACATTATAGAGATTTTTAAAGATATTACTGTTGCCTTTACTGGCAGATACATTTACAGATTTTGCAGATGCTGTATAACAGATATTTTTCTCCCGGAGATACTCTTTCTGGTTAAACTGTCCTGGGTTGGATGGAGACTGGATTTTGTAGATAGTTCCATAAATTTTAAGATAATTGTCTGGTTTATAACAGGACACTGGAGAATCTGGAAGTGTTTTTGGTATATAGACTAATAAATTCCGCAACTTGTAAGAAGCATTGGAACTGATATTTACAGATACATCTTTAAGATATACTTCAAAATTTTTTTCTTTATTTTCACAATTATATACCATGCCTGTTATATATGCTTCTGTATTGTCTTCAAAAGCATCATCCATTATATAATATCTGGCATCATCAGTTTCTGAAAAGAAATACCTGTATATGCCAAATAACATAACAAGCATGGCAAATATCCACACTGCTGGTCTTTTTATTAATACCACTCCTTAGTCCGATGAAACAGTTACGCCTGAAAGTACAAGGTCAAGATTTCTTTCAAATGGTTCACCAAATTTTACAGTATCACTGTATTCCAGAACCTGTTCACCATCTATGCTGAACTGTACTTTATTGACTGTAGGAAGCTCAACAAGCGTATTGACAACGGAGTAAATTGCTACATTAGCTGTTATTGCTTTACGTTTATTTAAAAATTCAGAAGAAAAGTCCACATAGCATGTGTTTTCTTTTACTGTTACTTTATTAAGCCGTGTACCCTCTGGTATTGTAGGGAGTACAGTCTTTTTATTAACTCCTTCTATTGAATATGGTCCTTTCATAAGCTGCTCGATTGCAAGCTGTTCAAGCGGAATTGATGCATCATAAGTTATCTCTACTGGCAGTTCCACAAGCGCTGTTCCCTTATTACTTGAAAAATACATATTCAGGGTTGCATTTTGCTTGTAGTTTGTCTCTCCGCCTGTATTGTCGATAAAATCTTCTGAATACATAATTCCCACGGCTTCCATATTGGAGCTGGTAAGAGGCTGTCCTGCAACATAAAACTGGACTCCGGTTATCCCTGGTATCTGGCACAGTGTCTTTACAATAGCCGCCCGTCTTAATATTTCAAGCACTCCTGTATAGTTTCCATATGAAGAATTAAAGTAAACTGAAAGACTGCCCTCTTCTGATAAAACATAATTATCTATAATAACGTCATCAGGAATTGCCTTTTTCATATGCATGTCTTCCTGTTCATTAGACATTCTGTCTAAAAACTCTGTAATAAGCCCATTAGTATCTTTTGAAGATGGGGTGTATTTTTCATATGATACTTTTGTTTCATTAGCATCAATGCCAAATATATAATATCCGTCATAATTTTCATCTTTTCCGCATGCCGGAAAAAAGCACATTGAAAGAATACATATTAAAATAAACAGGTATGTCTTCATCCTGCTCCCCTTTCTTAAGGAATATAATTAAGCGGAATCCTGATTGTAAATGTCGTTCCTTCTTTTTCTTTGCTATAAAGCTTTATAGAGCCCCTGTGAAGAAGTATGGCATTTCTTGTGATTGCAAGGCCAAGCCCTGTACCACCGGTTTCCCTTGACCTCGCTTTGTCAACCCTGTAAAATCTCTCAAATACATTATCTTGTAAATCTTCTGGTATTCCTACGCCAGAATCCTGTACTGTCACAAAGAAAAATTTGTGGTCTGCATTTAATGTTACTCTCACCCATCCATCATCATAATTATACTTAATTGCATTTTCAATAATATTGTTCAGGGCGATTGATATCTTTACCTCATCAACATCTGCCATAACAGGACGGTAACTTTCAAATACTAACTCTATATTGCGCTTGGCAGCAATAGGGCGCAAACGTTTAAGCAGTTGTTCCAGAAGCCCGTTTATGTTAATATTGGCTACTTGCATAACTGCACTGTTTTTATCCATTTTTACCATTGACAGCAAATCATTGATTATCTTTGTCATTCTTTCAATTTCTGTAGTTATGTCACCCAGAAACTCACGGTATATTTCCTCTGGCATGCCTTCCTGTGTTAAAAGTGAGTCAGAAAGCACTTTCATTGAGGCAAGTGGCGTCTTTAACTCATGGGAGACATTGGAAACAAACTCCTGCCTTGAATTTTCCTGTTTTCTTATAACATCTGTCATCTGGTTAAAAGACTCTGAAATCTTTACAAGTTCAGAATATCCATGCATATCAAGTTTTATATCCATATCTCCTTTTGATATGTCATTAATCGAATCAGTAACTTTTTTCAGAGGGGTGGTCAGGACCAGTGAACATGCAAATGACAGAATGATTATAATAAGTGCAATGCCAAGCAGCAGAAAAAGCACTCTGTGTGATACTTCACGTGAAATGTGTTCCAGATTCTTTACAGAATAACTTATAACAATTACACCACAGACCTCGTCAAACTGGGGGTCCACTATAGGCATTGTAAGCTGCATGTATCCGCCTAAATCGTTTACATACTTTTTTTCGCTGCTGCCTCCAAAGCACTTTACTACTTCTGTTGAAATTAGTGTTTTATTTTCTTCAAGCCCATAAGTGTCCTTTAGTATCCTTAAGTCCTTGTCAACAATAATTATCCGTCCCTGGTAAATATTAGCTATTTCTTCTGTTTCATTGTCTACCTCTGCTGAACTGTGTCCCGCAAGATACCCTGTTGATACAACCAGGTTAGAGACAACTGTACCATATGACTGCAGTTCATCAGTTCTTTGTGAAACCATCTGGGTATCATATGTATTGGTTATTACGCTGAATAAAAATATTATAGGTATTAATCCCACACACAGCAATATCCCGAATACCTGGACACGCATACTTCTAAGGTTGTATAGCAGATTGCCCCATACGCTTTTCAAAATGCTGCCTCCTAAAACTAAGCCTTACTTTTGGAAATAATAACCAACACCCCATTTAGTATGGATAAAAACAGGGTTGCTAGGGGACTCTTCGATTTTTTCTCTCAGACGGCGGATATGTACATCTACAGTTCTCACATCACCTGGATAGTCATAACCCCATACAGTATTTAAAAGTTCTTCCCTGCCATATACTTTGTTGGGATGAAGCATCAGAAGTTCAAGCAGGTCAAATTCTTTTGCTGTAAGGCTGACTTCTTTGTCACTGATATATCCTCTTCTGCTGTCTATATCAATCTTAAGGTTGCCAAATGAATAAACCTTCTGCGGCTCTTTTGTCTCTGCTGCATAGCTTCTTCTTATAATTGCCTTTATACGGGCTTTGACTTCTAATATGTTAAATGGTTTTGTAATATAATCATCTGCGCCATATTCAAGTCCCAGGATTTTATCCATATCATCACCTTTTGCAGTAAGCATGATAACAGGTACACTGGAAAATTCACGTATTTGCTGGCAGACTTCAAATCCATTAAGCACAGGAAGCATAACATCAAGAAGAATCACATCATATTTATTTTTATTGACAAGTTCAAGGGCTTCCCTGCCGTCATATGCACAGTCAACTTCCATTCCATCCTGTTCTAAACTAAAACGTATCCCCTTTACAATAAGTTTTTCATCATCAACAACTAAAACCTTCCTGGCCATTATATTCCATCCCTCCATTTATACAGTCCCTATACAGTAATCTGGTCTTTTATCTGGTTAAATACACCATCTTTAATACCAGTAACATTTTTTATGTCTTCGATAGAATTAAATTTATTTGACGAGCGGTATCCAATAACAGCATCAGCTTTACTCATGCCAATTCCAGGCAGTGTCATAAGTTCTTCCCGTGATGCAGTATTAATATTTATAAGCCCATTTTCACTAAAAGATGCAGTTTCAGAAGCTTTTTCCTGGCTTTTGCCCTGTCTGGAAGCTGCCTGCTTTTTTGTTGGTATAGTAATCTGCTCGCTGTCACTTAACCGCCTTGCCAGATTTACGGCTGAGCGTGCTGCAGATTTTTTAAATCCGCCAGCTGCTTTTACAGCGTCGCACAATCTCTGGCCTGTTGTAAAACTATATACGCCTGGATGTTTTACAGCACCACATATATATACTGCAATATCTTTAGCATCCCCTGTGGCAGCAGGGCGGCTTGTACTTTCTTCTGTATTTTTTATAAAACCTGGGTTTTTGCCATCTGTAGCTGGTCTTAGATAAAAAATGCCCGAAAGTACTATAAACACAAAACAAATGGCAATTGTTATTAATCTGTTCTTTTCCATGCAAAGCCCTCCATATATTGTTATGGAAAGGCCATGCAGCCTGTGTTTTTGTCATGGAATTGCTGCTGCATGGACAAAGTGCACACTTTGCCCATATAACCATAATAACCAATTAAATAAATTATTACAATAGGTACAATTAACAAATTTATTACATTTTACTTAATATTTTTTAGTGTTTTAAATCTTTCCATTTGAAAATAATAATACCTGCTATCATTATCACAACGCCAGCAAGTTTTGACCACTGGAATGAACTTTTTTCTGTTCCAAACATGCCAAAAAGTTCAATAAGATAAGCTGAAATTATCTGCGCAGTTATAATAAATAAGACTGCCTGCGCAGGTCCTAAGGAATTCATTCCCACAATTACAGTATAAGTTATAAATGCACCTATTATTCCTCCTGACAGCAGATAGACAGGCCTTGTTGAAACAACAGCCCCAAAGCTGCTGTCCCTGCCTGTCACAAACCATGCTGTGATACAGACAGCAAATGCTGTAACCTGTACAAATGCTGCTGCAATCCATATACCTGTTTTATTTGTCACTGCTGAGTTAAACACACCCTGTACACTCATCAGTATGCCTGATATTACTGAAATAACCATTCCCCACATAATTTTCCTCCGTTAAAAGGGTTTTATATAATTAAAAATATTTCCAAAACAGAGTAAATTATACAGGTTTTCAGGCATCCTTTAAAATGCTGCCAAGTATATCATACATTGCGTCAATATGTTCTTTTTCTACTACAAGAGGCGGCACAAATCTTATTATATTGCTTCCTGCTGATATTAAAACCAGATGTTTTTCAAGTGCTTTTGATATAATGCTGCCCGCTGGGATGCTTAACTCAATTCCCTGCATAAGTCCTGTACCACGCACATCTTTTACAATATTTCCATATTTGTCTTTAAGTAAATTAAGTTTTTCTACAAGGTAAGGTGCAATTTCATTTACATGTTCCAGTATATGTTCTTTCTGGAATATCTCAAACACTTTGCATACGGCAGCCGTAGCAAGCGGATTGCCGCCATAAGTTGTTCCATGGTCGCCAGGGCACATTGCATCTGCAACATCTGCTCTTGCAGCAAATGCGCCAACAGGTACACCGCAGCCAAGTGCTTTTGCTGTTGTAATGATATCAGGCATTATGTCATAGTACTGGTATGCAAACATTTTTCCAGTACGCCCCATGCCACACTGTATTTCATCAAGTATCATTATAATATCATGGTCATCACAAAGTTTTCTAACACCAGTTATAAATTCCCTGGAAGCAGGGTATATGCCGCCTTCTCCTTGTAATGTTTCTAAAATAACTGCACATGTATCTTCTGTAATAAGCGCCTTTACGCTTTCTAAATTATTGTATTCTGCAAATGATACACCGCCAATTAATGGCTCAAAAGGCTTTCTGTAATGCTTTGTGCCAGTGACAGAAAGCGCTCCCATGCTCCTTCCATGAAAAGAGTGGTTCATTGCAATTATACCGCCCTTACTCTCTTTGTTCTTTAAATATGCGTATTTTCTTGCAAGTTTAATAGCGCCTTCAATAGCCTCTGTACCACTATTTGTAAAAAATACTTTATCAAGTCCTGAAGCCTGTGCAATATATCCTGCTGCTTTTATTGAAGGCTCATTAAAATAAAGGTTAGATATATGTATCAGTTTATCAATCTGGTCTTTAAGCCCCTGTTTATATTCTTCATTGCTGTATCCCAGTGCAGAAACGGCAATCCCTGCACCCATGTCAAGATACTTTTCACCATTGCTGTCATAAAGATAGACATCTTCACCCTTTGTAAAAATTATATTTCTGTTATATACATGTATAAAATGTTTTGAAGCTTCTTCTAAATCCATAATAAACCTCTTTTCTGTATTATTTTATGCAAAAACTGTGCGTTTAATTAATTTTCATTAAAGTAACGCCCGCTGTCATCTCCGATTATGGCGGTTCCAATACCTTTTTTTGTAAAGAATTCAAGCAACAGGCAGTGTTCCCTTCTGCCATCAAGGATATGGACCCTGTTTACGCCCGCATTAACAGCATTAATACAGTTGACAACCTTTGGCAGCATGCCACCGCTTATTACTCCTCCCTCTATAAGCTTATTTGCTTCATTTAAATCAAGTACTGAAATAAGCGAATTTTTATCATCCGGATTCATGCAGACACCTTCTACATCAGTAAGAAATGCCAGTTTTTCAGCATATATTGCAGCAGCTATTGAACATGCTGCATCATCAGCGTTTATATTATAGGTATTGCCGGAATCATCCATGCCAACAGGGGCAATGACAGGAATAAAATCATTGGCAAGCAGTGTATCAATAATATCCGTGTTTACTGACTGAATATCCCCGACATATCCTATATCCCTGCCACCTGGCTTTTTCTTAACAGCCCTGAGCATGCCACCATCTTTGCCGGATATTCCTGCAGCTTTTACACCTAGCTTTTCAACCATCTGCACAAGATTTTTATTAATATAATTAAGAACCATTTCTGCAATTTCCATAGTATCTTTGTCTGTTATGCGCAGCCCGTCTGCAAATTCTGTCTTTTTGCCAGTCTTATCAAGCCATCTGCTGATTTCCTTGCCACCGCCATGTACAATTATTGGCTGCATCCCTATAAGCTTTAACAGCGCAACATCTTTAATAACACTTTCTTCAAGATGCTTGTCAAGCATTGCACTTCCGCCATACTTAACAACAACTTTTTTATTATTAAAATCACGTATATATGGCAATGCCTCAATAAGTGTCTCTGCCTTTTCTGTAATTATATCAAAATATTCCTGTTTTTCTTTATCACTCATAATTTGTATTTTTCCTTTCTTGCTTATGGGAACATTGGCACTATTTTTAAGCCTGTATTTTCTTCAAGCCCAAACATAATATTCATGTTCTGCACTGCCTGTCCTGCTGCGCCTTTTACAACATTGTCAATAGCGCCCATCATTATAATGCGCCCTGTACGCTCATCTATCTTAAAGTTTACATCAGTAAAATTGCTTCCCTCTACCCATCTTGTTTCTGGAAATACATTTTCATCCAGAACACGTACAAAGTATTCATTTTTATAATATTTATCATAAACAGCCTTAACTTCACTATATGAAAGTTTTTCTTTTAATCTGGCATATGATGTCGCCAGTATGCCTCTGTTCATAGGCACAAGATGCGGTGTAAAGTTTATAAGAACATCCCTGCCAGATGCATATGAAAGCTGGTCTTCAATTTCAGGTGTATGCCTGTGTACTGTTACGCCATACGGCTTAATGCTTTCATTTACCTCACAGTACAGATTTGCAGTCTTTGCGCCACGTCCTGCACCAGATACACCAGACTTTGCATCAGTAATAACTGTGTCCATATCTATAAGCCCTTCTTTGGCCATTGGATATATTGAAAGGACTGTACATGTAGGAAAACAGCCAGGATTTGCTATAAGCCTTGCATCTTTTATATCTTTCCTGTTAATCTCACAGAGCCCGTATACAGCTTCTTTTACAAATGAAGGGCTCTGGTGGCGGATTCCATACCATTTTTCATATTTTTCTATATCTTTAATCCGGAAATCTGCACTAAGGTCAATTATCTTTGTCTTTTTTAATATGTCTTCACTGACAAGTGAGCTGCAAAGCCCCTGCGGGGTAGCTGTAAAAATAACATCTGCTTTATCTGCAAGTTCTTCAATATTTTCGCCCATGCAGGTATCATCCACAATCTGGAACATATTTCCAAATACTTCACTATACCTTTTATCTATATATGATTTTGAACCATACCATACAATTTCTGCTTCTGGATGCTGCAGCAGTATACGCACAAGTTCCTGCCCTGCATAACCAGTTGAACCTATAATTCCAGCCTTAACCATTTAATACACCGTCCTTTTTATCCAGTTTTTATCTATGACTAACAACGCCTTGCATATTATACAACTAGATTTATATTTATGCAAGAAAGATAGTATAACTTTAGTTGATGACTAGTCTATTTATCCGTTCCTGGTATAATTATACTATAACTGGTTAAATTTTCAAGAAAGAAAGGCGGAAATGGTTTATGGTTGATTTATATTATATTGAAGATGATTCTAATATTGCATCTATTGTAAAAGAATATCTGGAACAGAAAAACTTCAGGGTAACAATATTTTCTACACTGGCAGAAACAAAGCAGGCTTTGAAAAGTCATATACCAGCTTTGATATTATTAGATTGGAATATGCCTGATGGCCATGGAGATGGCCTGTGCCAGTGGATTCGCAGTAACTGGAAAGAATTGCCGGTTATTTTTCTTACTGTCCGTGGTGATTGTGCGGATGTTGTTTCGGGTTTTAGAAACGGTGCAGATGATTATGTGGTTAAACCATTTGAATTAGAGGTATTACATTCAAGAATTTTAGCATTATTACGCAGAACTGGAAATATAGCAGAACAATATCTTTCCTGTGATGGAATCATGATTGACCAAAACCGCCATATGGTTTTTTGCCATTCAGAGGAAATATCTTTAAGTGCAATGGAATACCAGCTGCTTATGTATCTGATGCAAAACAAAGGAAAAACAGTCACCAGGGAAAAAATTCTGGAACAAGTCTGGGATGTAAATGGCAATTATGTAAATAATAACACTTTAACAGTTACTATGAAACGGCTGCGGGATAAACTGCACCAGCCAGAATGTCTGAAAACAGTCAGAAGCGTAGGGTACCGCATGGAGGATACCATATGAGCGGCAAGAAAAATATATTAGTTACATTTGGGTTTGTTTTATCTGCCAGCCTGATTGCTGCCACTGTTTCTGCTTTTCTGGTTTCTTATTATTACAGCCAGCTGCAGTTTGATTTGTTAAACGCAGTTTGTGGTGAAGTAATGGAACAGGAACCTGGAACAAAGAAAATAATTTTAATGGCATTAAAGGAATATACAGATGGAAACCTGGACAATGTTATAAAAAATAATGTTCTATATAAATTAGGATACCATGTCTCTGATTTTTCACGTTTTACTTATGGACAAAGTGTTCTGTTTATAATAATTGGATTTATAACAGGAGTTTTGCTTTTTATATTTACTTTTGTTTACCGGAATAAAATAGAAACTATGCGTATCAGAAGTTTAGCGGAGTATCTGGAGCAGGTGAATATTGGAAAGCTGGCTATTCTTTCTACTTCTGGGGAAGATGATTTCTCTAAACTGGAAGATGAAATATACAAGACAGTAACATTTCTTTATCATACAAAGGATTTAGCTGTACAGGCAAAGAATGGTTTTGCAGAAAATCTGTCTAATATTGCACACCAGATCAAAACGCCAATTACAGCAATCTCTTTATCTGTCCAGATGATGAAACAGGATTTTAAAAATAGACATCTGGAACAGGTAGAGAAACAGCTTTTGAGGCTGGCTCATTTGGAGGAAGCCCTGCTGGTCTTATCCCGTCTTGATGCAGGAACGTTAATTTTAAAAAAGGAGGAAGTGGATGTTTTTACACTTCTTGTCCTTGCAGCGGATAATCTGCAGGAATTATTTGCCAGCTCTGGCACTTCCATTAATATACCAGAGCTGGGCGGGATGCTGGTCATTGTGGATCTGGACTGGACTATGGAGGCAGTAATAAATTTGATGAAAAACTGTATTGAACATAGCCCTGGGGGAACAATTCACTGTTTCTATGCACAAAATCCACTTTATACTGAAATTACGATTTGGGATGATGGGGAAGGGTTTGCAAAAGAGGACATTCCCCATCTTTTTGAACGGTTTTACCGTGGACAGAATGCAAGTGAAGGCGGTATTGGAATTGGACTGGCTTTATCAAAAGAGATAATTGAATGTCAGAATGGGACTATTCGGGCAAAAAATAAACATGGTGGCGCTTTTTTTGAAATTTGTTTTTATAGTCACTGAGTTGTAACTTTCATTTGATATACTATTTCCTGAGTACACAAATGAAAGGAGTTAACCAGGATGGAAATTTTAAAATGTGAAGGAGTTAATAAAGTATATGGCTCTGGAAGCAACCAGGTGACAGCATTAAGCGGAATTGACCTGTCAGTCAGCAAAGGAGAATTTGTAGCAATTACCGGGGCATCCGGTTCTGGCAAGTCCACGCTTCTGCATATTCTTGGAAGTGTGGACAAACCTACAAGTGGAAAGGTTATTATAGATGGAACGGACCTTTCTAAATTAAACCAGACACAGGCGGCAATTTTCAGGCGCAGAAAGGTAGGGCTGGTATATCAGTTTTATAACCTGATTCCCACCCTTACAGTGCGTAAAAATATCCTTATGCCTCTTGCCCTTGACAAGAAAAAGCCTGACCAGGAGTATTTTGAAAGGGTTATCAGTCCGCTTGGCATTGCTGATAAGCTTGAAGCCATGCCATGCCAGCTATCTGGCGGACAGCAGCAAAGAGTAGCAATTGCCCGCTCATTGATATACCGCCCAGCCTTGCTTTTGGCGGATGAACCGACTGGAAATCTGGACCAGAAAAATTCCAGGGAAATCATTGATATGTTAAAACTCTCTAACCATAATCTGGAGCAGACTGTTTTATTGATTACCCATGATGAAAAAGTAGCTCTTGAAGCAGAACGTATTATTACAGTTGAAGATGGATGTATTATCAGTGACAAGCAGAGGAGGTAACCAATATGTGGAAAGATTATTCATCAGGTTATATTAAAAATAACCGTTCCTCTGGCTTATCTATTATAATTGCAGCATTTATTGCCGCCTTGCTTTTGTCTTTATTGTGTGGAGAGTTTTATAATTTATGGAAATATGAGATTGAGAGCATCGAACAAGAAGAAGGCGGATGGCAGAGCCGTATTATTGGCGGACTTGCCACGGAGGATATAGAAATTATAAAAAATTTTGCTAATGTAAAAGATGCTGTAGTTAATAAAAATGGATATGAAGGGGTGGAAACAACGATAGATATTTATTTTGATGATATAAAATCTGTTTTTACTGATACTCCTCAAATTGCAAAGCAGATTGGGATTGCACCAGAAAAAATTGTTTATAACTATGAACTTCTTGCAATGTACCTGGTCCGTGATTCAGGTGATACAGCTCCAAGACTGTTGTTTCCAATGTTTATACTAATAATACTGGCAGCAGCGTTATCACTGGTTATAATTCTTTATAATTCTTTTGCGGTATCCATGAACGCAAGAATTCATCAATTTGGCATTTTTTCAAGTATTGGAGCTACACCAAAACAGATACGGGTATGTCTTTTACAGGAAGCATTTACTCTCTGTGCAGGACCTGTTATTATTGGAAACCTGTCAGGCATTGCAGGGAGTATGTGGCTTTTGCAAATGACAAATGTATTGGGTAATGATATTGCAGGACGGCATAAAGCAGTCTTTGGCTACCATCCGCTGGTCCTGCTGCTTACACTGCTTATAACAGTTATAACTATATGGATTTCCGCATGGCTGCCTGCCAGAAAACTGAGTAAACTGACACCGCTTGAAGCAATTAAAAATACCAGTGAATTGCAGTTAAAGCGCAGGAAAAATTCCCGCTTGCTTACGTTGTTTTTTGGAGTGGAGGGAGAACTGGCTGGCAATTCATTAAAAACACAGAGAAAGGCTTTGCGGACAGCATCGTTATCTTTTATATTTTCATTTATGGCATTTACAGTCATGCAGAGTTTCTTTTATATGTCAGGAATCAGTACAAAAGAAACCTATTTTGAAAGATATCAGGATGTATGGGATGTAATGGTTACTATCAAAAATACTAAAGTGGATACTTTTAAGGAAACAGAGGCAGTCCAGAACCTTAACGGGGTAGAAAGCGCCATTGTATATCAGAGGGCAACAGCAAAGAGAATGATTACAGAGAAAGAAATAAGTGAAGATATGAAGTCTTTTGGCGGATTTTCCCACGCCTCCGGTAACTATGTAACACAGACTCCGGAAGGATGGATGGTAAATGCCCCAATTATTATACTGGATGATAACAGTTTTTATACTTATTGTAAACAAATAGGCATTTCCCCACGGCTTGATGGAGCAGTAATATTAAACCAAATCCGTGATGTGACAAATCCTGATTTCAGACATCCTGATTTTATGCCTTATATTAAATCACATGGCGCTGTAGAAAACGCTACAAGTATTTTAAGACAGAAAGATAATGAAGAAATAATGACAGAAATGCCAGTTTTATCTTATACAGATAAAACTCCTGTTTTAAGAGAAGAATATGCAACACTGGATTATTATGAATTAGTGCATTTTGTTCCAGTATCTTTGTGGAAAGAAATAAAAGGGCAGATAGGAGGAACTGAAAAGAATAGTTATATCTGTGTCCGGGGCAGGGAAAATGTAACATTAGAAGAATTAAATACGTTACAGGATAAGATAAAACAGCTTATCAGTAAAAAATATACCATTGAATATGAAAACCGTATTCAGGAATATAAAACAAATAATAAACAGATACAGGGAATGAAGGCAATATTTGGCGGCTTCTGTATTCTGCTTGCAATTATTGGCATTGGCAATGTTTTTTCCAATACATTAGGATTTGTGCGGCAAAGAAAACGGGAATTTGCAAGATATATGTCAGTTGGGATGACACCAAAAGAATTGAGGAGGATGTTCTTTATAGAGGCGCTGGTAATAGCCGGACGGCCAATTCTGGCCAGCCTCCCACTTGTAACTATTGCAGTAGGCCTTATGCTACGGGCAAGCTATCTTGAAGTGGGAGTATTTATGGCAGAAGCACCATTAGTTCCAGTTATTTTTTTCATGCTGGCTATTTTAGGAGCTGTAGCACTGGCATATTATCTTGCATGGCGGAATATACGCAAAATCAGCCTTGCAGAAGTTCTTAGGGATGATACAATGATGTAAAAGCTATATATCTGTACCCTTTATTTTGTGCCTGCCAGAAGCATAATTCCAGAATATATCAATATCATAATTATCTCCTATCTCTATTTTCTTTATAAAGTTTTGCAGTATGAGTTCTTTATAACCAGATGTATTTTTAAAAAATATATTCTGGTTTAAAACTCTGCCGTATTGCCTGTAATATTCTTCATTTATTTTTTTAATGCAGATTTTATATAAGGTATCTATCTTGATTTTTCTGGTTTCGCCACTTCCACAATGGCTGCAGCACAGGTATTCTTTTTTTCTTCTGCCAGAGCACAGCGCCTTGTGGCAGTTTTTGCATTTAGTAATTCCGTGGAATATATGGCGTTGGCCTTTTGGACTGCTTTTTGATGGATTATGGCATGAATTAACAATGTTAAACAGCTCTTCAGGGATAATGCCCTGATGGCTTCCTTTACTGGTATTCCAGCAGTCTCTGGGAAGCCGCTGCGGTCTGCCAGGCTGGCATGGATTTGTTTCGTATTTGTGCCAGACATGCATGCCAGTATAAAATGGGTTGCCCAGCACAGACCATATATAAGAAGCATCCCATGCTGTACTCTTTCTTCCTGCAAAATAATTTTGTGAATTTAATATATCTGCGATTTGACGGCAATTATATCCCCTGTATGCAAGGCAAAAAATTCTCCGGACTGCTAAAGCTTCACCAGGATGTACCTTTATTCCTTCTGTATCATGAATATAATATCCCAGCGGAACATTAGCAGTACTGTAACTGCCAGCCTCTTTTTTTGCAGATAATACACTTTTAACTTTATTAGAAATATCTCTGCAGTAGTATTCATTAAAAAGACTTTTAAATGAAGTAGCAAGACTTGTATTATTATAGATGTTGTCAAAATTATCTGCCACAGAAATAAATCTTACACCTTTTTCAGGGAAAATTTTTTCCAGAAACTCTGACATTAAAATATGTTCCCTGCTGAAACGTGAAAAATCTTTAACAAGCACTGTGCCAACTTCGCCAAGCATAATCTGTGCAATCATTTTTCTGAAAGCAGGGCGTTTGTTATTTCTTCCACTATATCCATAATCAGTATAAATTTGTATGCTGTTTATATCAATGCAGCCTCTTGTGCTACTGCTGTTTATAGTCTGTACAGTATCATAAAGCATGTTTATCTGGCTATTAATGCTATTGCTAGTTATGTTGTGCCGGCTGGGCTTAGAAATGCGTGCGTAAAAAGCTGTTTTTTTATACATTGATTCAATTAGTTCCTTTAGAAATATGTTTGTTAATAAATAATAAAAACGTGCATGGAAACCGGCTATTATACAGCTTCCATACACGATGTAGAATTTTTCAATGCTTATGCTTCACTTTGCAGGGACAGACAGGCATCCAGGTTTCTTGCCAATGTAAAATAATCTTCTTCGATATCTTCCATCAATGTAGAATCTAAAAATAACTGGTTTTTATCACCGGGATGATATTGGAAATCTAAATGCAGCTGGAAAGATTCATCTTCATCAGGTAATTGTATCTGGAATAGTTCTTTAAATTTACTATCCTCTTCTGAAAGCTGTAACTCTTTGCCCCCACCAATTAAATAATCCAAATTATCCATACTATCCACTCACTTTCTGATAATCTAAATATTTTATTGTATAGTTTCCATATTTGTTATCGGCACTTTTTACAGATAGTTTTAGAGAATATATTCAAATTATTTATTATTCGTCAAATTGCACAAAAACTATATCAATTATAAGCAGTTATTCCGGCTTAGCTAATTAACTTTCAGCTTCTTTTCCATGATTTCATAAACCAGCTTAACATCATTTTCTAATTCATAAATTCCATGTCCTGCCGTTTTATACCCTCTATGCTCATATAAACATACTGCCGCAAGTGAAGCATCTAAAAGAACTGTATCATATTTTTTTGAAATTTCCACTTCCAGATAGTCCATAATCTTTGAACCATAGCCCTGTTTCTGGTAATCCGGCAACACATATACTCCTGTAATATGATTACTGTCATATTCCACTTTTGCTGTTAAATACTCCATATGTTTCCTCCAAAAATTCTCAACTTGTAAATTAGATTATATCATTTCTAAATTCCATTTACAACATAAATAAATCAGGCACTTTCATTTGTTGTTTCTTCTACTTTCCTGTATCCCTGTCCTCTCATGATAATGTCCATAAAATCCTCTGTGAACTTATCTTTAAATGCCTCTTGTTCTTCCTTAGGTATACTTTCAAATGGAACATCTTCTCCGTTTCTATGGATTAAAAAAGAATATGTACACAATTCCATTGGCAATATATCTCCTTTCTATTGCTAATCCATATGTTTATATTAATTTGTCCTATTACATATTTTTGATATATGCCAGCTATTTTTGTACAATAATTTGCTTGATTTGTGCATTAATTATTATATATGCAGGTAAAGTGTAAAGTTACATTACCACATTATTCAGTTATCTTCCAAATACAATAATATAACTAAGCGAGGTAAACTTTATGCCAGACAAAATAAAAGAAGTATGTGCTTATATAAGAGTAAGCACACATATGCAGGAAGAACTTTCACCTGAAGCACAAGTGCGTCTTCTTAAAGAATATGCTTCTGCTAACAATATGATTATTACACAGGTGTACCAGGATTTAGGCATATCTGGCACTAAGGCGCTTAAGCGCCCAGGATTCCAGTCCATGATAGCTGACTGTAAATCAAAAAAGCACCCATATGATGCAGTTCTTGTATGGAAATTCAGCAGATTTGCACGTAACCAGGAGGAAAGCATTGTTTACAAGTCACTGTTAAAAAAAGAGAATGTTGATGTTGTAAGTGTGTCTGAGCCCCTTCCTGATGGCTTTATTGGCTCACTTGTGGAACGTATATTTGAGTGGATGGATGAATACTATTCAATACGTCTTTCGGGTGAAGTGAAGCGTGGAATGGCGCAGAAAGCACTGCAAGGCGGATACCAGGGGCGTATGCCTCTTGGTTACTGTAAGAAAAGTTCTGCTGCTATCCCCTCTATTGTTGATGATGAAGCTATGCTTATAAGAAGAATTTTTCATATGTATATAGAAAAAAAAGGCAATCCGTCTGATATAGCAATAATCCTAAACAAAGAGGGTATACGCAATAAACAGGGACATATTTTTGATGCAAAAAAGATAAATTACATAATCAACAATCCATTTTATATTGGCAAAATACGCTGGAACTACTATAATTCTTCTTTAAAATCTTTTAATACAGATAACGATATTATAATAGCAGATGGAAAGCACGAACCTATTATAGATATAAACACTTGGGAACAGGCACAAGCATTATATAAGCTAAATAAAGAAAAATACAAACTGCGTGGAAGAAGGCGTGGCAATGCAGGTATGAAGCACTGGCTTTCTGGTATTCTCAGGTGTAGTGAATGTGGGGGTCCTATGACTTATGGCAAAAATGCTGGCAGAAATGTCAGTGTTCCATTTTTCCAGTGTTCAAGACGTTCTAAGGGAAGATGTACTACAAGTTCATATATAAATGCAGTAAAAGCAGAACAAACAGTTCTTAATGCATTAAAAGAAATCACTTCTGGGAAAAAAATAAACTATAAAAAGCCTGGAATATCTGAAACTGATAGTGAAACAGCCAGTCTTATAAAACTTGAACTTGCAAAACTTGATTCCAGGGAAAAGAGAATAAAGGAAGCATACATTAATGGAATTGATTCTATAGAAGAATATAAAGAAAATAAACTTGCCATGCAGAAACAACGCAATTTTTTAAATTCACAGCTTGAAAAAGCAATGTCCTGCATCCAGAATGTTGTTGCTGCTGGTTATGAGGAAAATATACACAAATCAATTGACAATGTTATACAGATAATAGAAACCAGGCCTGAAGCATATATAGATATAGGTGCTGCACTTAATGAACATGTTTCCAAAATAGTTTATAACAAAAAAGAAAACCATATGACATTTTATATGTATTAAAGCCCTTATATTAAGGGCTTTGTACTGTTTATAACAGAAAGTTTGCTTTATGGCAACTGTTAATTTTGTGGTCTTAACCCACCGTCTAAAGCCAGTGGGATTGCGACCACATTATTTCAAAAAAAATTCCAAGTTCCTTGACTTATATTGATTATATAAATATAATATAAATATGAATGACATAAAGTTTCAATGAAGCAAGTACTGTTTTTGCAGACGAAGACGCAATACTGTATCAAGTGCTAATGAATTACTATTTGTATGACTGCGTAAAACAACAAAAAAAGATTCAGTGGGTTGGTATGACTGATTAAAAATTATTATAACTTTTTAGGTGTAAAAATAATGAGAGTTATATTCAAAATATTAAGGGCTTTGCGCTGTTATAATCTTTTAGTATAAGGTGGTCTGAATACATGCATATCTGTCCCTGTAAGTTTTTTAACTTTTTCATGTACAGACATAATTTCTTCCTTGCACTCTTCTGCTGAAAGTGTTGACATCTGTTTGTGGTTTTCACTGTGGTTGCCAAGTTCATGTCCAGCTTTGGCAATAGCTTTTACATCATCAGGATATGATTCTACCCAGCCGCCCGTCATAAAAAAAGTCACATGTACATCATTCTTTTTTAAAATATCAAGGATTTTCTGGGTATCTTCGTTGCCCCATGCAGCATCAAAACTTAAAGCAACTTTCTTTTCTGGTGTATCTACACAGTATATTGGTAGTTCCTTATTTGATATCCTGCTGCCAAATACAGATGCCACAGGATTGCCATTAATATTTTTACTGCCATATGCAACTACAATGCTTGCAAGAAGTATAACAGAAAGAATAACAAGCCCGCTTCTCATAAAGGAAGTTATATTAGTATTTTGGGAAATATTATCACTTTCTTTCTGCCTTGGAATAATCTTTTCTTTTACATGGTATGTTTCATTAAGAAATTTTGAAAAATGCTTCATTGATAAGTCTCCTTTGGTTACTGCAAAAATATGTATATTTGTAATAATATATGAATTTTAAAAAGAAAAATGCACCTGTCATTAAAATTGCCGGTATGCATGCTATTACAAGAGAAAGGAATAATAAAAACTATGACAGAACTAGAAAAATATTATAATAAATTCTGCGAAGATAAAAGACTTACAAGACGACATGGGCAAGTGGAGTATATTACATCGATGAAATATATACATGAGTATCTGGAAGATAAAAAGAATAAAAAAATACTTGATATTGGTGCTGGTACAGGGCGGTATTCTATAAGCCTTGCAGATGAGGGATATGATATTACCGCTGTTGAACTTATAAATTATAACCTTGGAATACTAAAGTCAAAAAAAAGAAATGTTAAGGCTTTTAATGGCAATGCCTTAAATTTATCAAGGTTTGATGACAACAGTTTTGATATGGCACTTGTATTTGGACCTATGTACCATCTTTTTAAATTTGATGATAAAGTACAGGCTTTAAATGAGGCTAAACGTGTTACAAAAAAAGGCGGATATATACTTGTTGCTTATTGTATGAATGAATACAGCATAATTACATATGCGTTTAAAAAAAATTTTGCCAGACAATGCCTTAAAGATGGCAAAATAGACAACAATTTCCACTGTATATGTAATGAAAAAGATTTATACGATTATGTAAGGCTTGAGGATATAGATAGATTTAATAAGGCAGCAGGATTAAAACGCATAAAAATAATAGCAGCAGACGGTCCGGCAAATTATATGCGTACAGTATTAAATAGTATGGACGAAGAAACTTTTAAAATTTTTATGGAGTACCATCTTGCAACATGTGAAAGGCCGGAACTTCTCGGAGCAAGTGCACACACATTGGACATATTGCAAAACTTGTAAACAAGCTAAAAGCAGGGTAAGAGGTTTAATGCACATATCCAATATCCTGCTTTTGCCTGTATTAGCTGGCGTTAATTATATTAATATGATTCTTTATGGCTTCAAAACTTTCAGCGCTTATAACATGCTCTATACGGCAGGCATCTTCGGTTGCAACTTGTTTATCAACTCCAAGTGAAACCAGCCATTTTGAAATAAATTCATGCCTTTCATATATCATATCAGCTACTTTCTTTCCCTCGTCCGTAAGATAGATAAAACCTGAATCAGTAATTGTAATATAGTGCTTTTCTTTCAGGTTTTTCATAGCTACACTCACACTTGACTTTTTGTACCCGAGTTCATTAGATATATCAACAGAACGTACAACCGGAAGCTTCCCGCTTAATATTAATATTGTCTCAAGATAATTTTCTGCTGACTCATTTACTTTCATACTACACACCATCCCTTAAAATACATATAATTCTTCCGCCTCTTAAGAAGCGGAAGAATTTTTTCTTATGCTAATTATTATTCTGCTGTACTGGCAGCTGCTGGCTCTTGTGCAACAGCTGCTGCTTTATCATCTTCTTCTGTTTTTTCATTTTCTTCAGCCTTTTCGGCCTCCTGCTCTGGCTGTTCTGTCTTTTCTTCTTCAGATGCACTATTGTCTTCTTCCATGTCAAGGGTTACATATTCCCTGTCTTCAGAATCGTCATCCTCTCCAATGTCATCAAAATCGTCATCAAAGCTGTCAAAATCATCATCCTCATCTTTTTTCTTAAGTATATCCCATCCTAATACTTTTTGAAGAAAATATACTACCCCGCATGCAGTTCCTGCTAATGCTGCTCCTCCCAACGCAAACTTAACAAACTTTTTCATAATAAACCGGCAGGAAACCCATTGCCTGAGGCAATGGCAGAAATTGTGCTATATGGCATCAATCCATTTGGTTCCTGCCTCCTCCTTTCTGCTAAATAAATTTTTCTGTTTTTTACGTTTATAAAATTATCTTGTTGTAAGCTTCTGTGTAATATGGAATAAATATGGGTCAAGGTCTTTTGACATAGACAGTGCCTCTTGTATGTCAAAGTCGATAAATTCACCATCCTTATAACCTACAACACGGTTAGTTTTGCCCTCACAGAGAAGCTCTACCGCTTTTGTTCCCAGTGCTGAAGCATATACCCTGTCTTTACATGTAGGATTGCCGCCACGCTGGATATGTCCCAGAATTGTTGCTCTTGTTTCAATGCCTGTTGCCAGCTCTATAAGTTTTGCCATCTCTGTAGAGTTCCCAATGCCCTCAGCGTTTACAATAACATGGTTTTTCTTGCCTATCTTGCGCCTGTCTAAAATCTTTGAAATTATCCTCTGGATGCTGCCATGGTACTTTTCTGTTGTAAGGATATACTCAGCGCCACTTGCTATACCAGTCCAGAGTGCAATGTGCCCGGCCGTGCGTCCCATTACTTCAATTATTGAACAGCGCTCATGGGATTCTGACGTATCCCTTAACTTGTCAATAGCTTCCATAGCCGTATTAATAGCTGTGTCAAATCCGATTGTATATTCTGTGCATGCAATATCAAGGTCAATTGTTCCTGGCACGCCCACAGTATTAATTCCCAGGCTTGCAAGCTTACTTGCACCATTAAAAGAACCATCACCACCAATAACAACAAGACCATCTATGCCATGTTTACGGCAGATTTCTGCACCTTTTTCCTGGTATTCCTTCTTTTTAAATTCCAGGCATCTCGCAGTATAAAGGATTGTGCCACCAAGCTGGATAATATTTGAAACTGAAAGATTATCCATATCAAATATATCCTCTTCCAATAGTCCAGCAAACCCATGACGGATACCTTTAACATTTAGTCCACATGAAATGGCTGTACGTACAACAGCACGGATAGCAGCATTCATCCCTGGGGCATCCCCTCCACTTGTTAATACACCAATAGTTTTAACAGCATTGCTCATAATGTCCTCCTTATCATGCAAATGTAAACTTTACCGTTTTTTGTTACTATCCTGCATCCTGGTCCAGAATACCAGATTGCAATATTTTCAATTAGATTTTACGATAAAATGGATTATTTTTCAATACTCTTTTCCTTTATTGCGACAGAGTTTTTTCCAAATTCCTCTAAAACGCTTTCTTTTACTATCCTTCTTGCATTAACACTCTTGCTTTTTGGAAGTTTTTTAATAAGTTTCTCATCTGTAAGATAAATACATATTATGTCGTTGCCGTCATAAGACATTATTTTATTATAAAGTACAGTTTCTTTTTCCAAAAATTCCTGTTTATTCTGAAACTTTATCCACAATTCGCATGGAACTTTGTCAAATGGTATTATATCCTGGCAGATAACCTTGCCACCCCTGTCTTCATCTATACTTGCCCTTCCTTTTACAAATACTTTTGCATCTGTTTCAAGCAAATCTTTTTTGCGCCCATAAACATTGGAAAACACTATCACTTCAACTACGCCATATAAATCTTCAACTGTTATAAATGCCATTGTTGTATTATTTTTAGTAATTTTAATGCTCTTATCTGTAATTATGCCGCCTATAATTACATTTTCCCCATCATATACCCTTGTCATACCACTCTTTTCACTTTCTTCATCAAGCATAAAGTCAATTGATTTCTTTGTACAATTTTTATTAATTAGTTCTAAATAATCATCAAGGGGATGTCCGCTTATATATATACTTAATGTTTCCTTTTCAAATGCCAGAAGCTCTTCTTTGCTGTATTCAGTTACATCAGGAAACTGTACCTCATCAGCATGCTCAAGTCCTGTATCTTCCATGTTAAAAAGAGAAAGCTGTCCCTCTATTGTATATTTTTTTTCACGGTTTGCATTATCAAGCATAGTGCCAAAGACCATCATTTTTTGTTTTCTGCTGCCTGGAAGACAGTCAAAAGCACCTGACTTAATAAAATTTTCTATAGTATGGCGGTTGGCAGATTTTGAAGATATTCTTGTTATAAAATCATGCATTGAAATAAAACTTCCATTTTTATCTCTCTCTGTCAGTATCTCTTTAAGTACAGGTGTTCCAATTCCTTTTATTGCAGACATGCCATACATTATCTTCCCGCCAGATACATAGAACTCACCATATCCCGAATTAATATCAGGCGGAATTATTTCTATGCCCATCTGCCGGCATTCTGCGATATATGACAGTACTTTATTAGGATTATCTTTCACAGATGTAAGCAGCGCTGCCATAAATTCTAACGGATGGTAATATTTAAGATATGCAGTCTGGTATGCTACTACAGCATATGCTGCAGCATGTGATTTGTTAAATGCATATTTAGCAAAATCAATCATCTCATCATATATTTTATTGGCTGTCCGTTCAGGTATTCCGTTAGCTATACACCCCTGGACATCTTCTTCTTCATTGCCATATACAAAGTTCTTGCGCTCCGCCTCCATAACCTTTGTTTTTTTCTTTGACATAGCTCTGCGTACAAGGTCACTGCGTCCAAAACTGTAACCTGCCAGCCCGCGTACTATCTGCATAACCTGTTCCTGATAGACAATACATCCATATGTCGGAGCAAGTATAGGTTCAAGCTGTGGACAATCATATGTTATGCTTCCGCTTTTTTCTTTTCCTTCAACATATTTTGGTATAAAGTCCATAGGTCCTGGCCTGTAAAGTGAAATTCCTGCTATAATGTCTTCCATGTTCTGGGGCTTAAGTTCTTTCATAAACTGTTTCATGCCAGTGCTTTCAAGCTGGAATATACCATCTGTCCTGCCTGTTCCTATCATGTCAAATATATTTTTATCGTTGTAATCTATATCCATCAGAGTGTCATCACCAAGTTTTGCCATATGTGCAGCATCCTGTATAACAGTAAGCGTCCGCAGCCCCAGAAAATCCATTTTTAAAAGGCCAAGTTCCTCAAGCGTTGTCATAGTATATTGCGTTGTTATAGTGCCATCAGAAGCTCTTGAAAGAGGCACAAATTCATCTACAGCCTCCGGGCTTATAAGCACTCCTGCTGCATGCATGGAAATATGCCTTGGCAGTCCTTCAAGCTTTTTAGCCATATCTATAAGGTTTTTAGCCTGTGCGTCTTCAGTGTATACCTGTCTTAATTCAGGATTGGCATTAAGTGCTTTATCTATAGTCATTCCAGGTTCCATAGGGACTGATTTTGCAATTACATCTACATAATTATATGGAAGGTCAAGTACTCTTCCTACATCACGTATAGCATTTCTTGCTGCAAGTGTACCAAACGTTACAATCTGTACAACATGGTCTTTGCCATATTTATTCATTACATATTCTATCACTTCCGGTCTGCGCTCATAGCAGAAATCTATATCAATATCTGGCATAGTAATGCGTTCGGGGTTAAGAAAGCGTTCAAAAAGAAGGTTATATTTTATAGGGTCTATGCTTGTGATTCCAAGCGTATAAGACACTATGCTGCCTGCTGCTGAGCCCCTGCCTGGTCCTACACTTATGCCACTGTCTCTTGCAAATTTTATAAAATCCCAGACTATAAGAAAGTAATCTGCAAATCCCATAGTATTAATTGTATCCAGTTCGTAAGCCAGTCTTTTTTTAATCTCCCCGGAAGGCTCTTTATATCTTTTATGCAGTCCGTCTGTGCACAGTTTTTCTAAATATTCTGAGGCTGTGTACCCCTCTGGCACATCAAATTTCGGAAGTTTATAATTGCCAAATTCTATCTCAACGTGACATCTGTCTGCTATAAGTCCTGTATTGTGCACAGCTTCTACAGCATAAGGAAAGAGGCTGAGCATCTGTTCTTCTGGTTTAAGGTAATACTGCCCTCCTTCATACCGCATGCGGTTTTCATCCTGGACCTTTTTTTGTGTCTGTATGCACAGAAGTATATCATGTGGCTCTGCATCTTCTGCTGTTATATAATGTACATCGTTGGTTGCAACAAGTTTAATTCCTGTTTCACTGCTTATCCTTAAAAGCGCCTGGTTCACAGTTTTCTGCTGTGGTATGCCATGGTCTTGCAGCTCTAAAAAGAAATTGCCAGCACCAAATATGCTTTCCAGTCTTAACGCTTCTTTCTTAGCATCTTCATAAGAACCGCGGATAACAGCAGACGCAACTGCCCCTGCAAGGCACGCACTAAGTGCAATAATGCCTTCATGGTATTTTTCAAGGATTTCATAGTCAATTCTTGGTTTATAATAAAAGCCTTCTGTAAAGCCTCTTGACACTATTTTCATAAGATTTGCATATCCTGTATTATTTTCTGCAAGCAGTACAAGATGGTTATAGCGTTCATCGCCTTTTGATACTTCCCTGTCAAACCTTGAACCTGGCGCAACATAGACTTCACATCCTATCACCGGGTTTATGCCTGCATCCTTTGCTGCACGGTAAAAATCAATTACCCCATACATATTTCCATGGTCAGTAATTGCAAGATGTTTCATGCCAAGTTCTTTTGCACGCAGTACAAGTTCCTTAATTTTACATGAGCCATCAAGCAGTGAATATTCTGTATGTACATGCAGATGTGTGTAACTCATAAGCGTTCTCCTTTCCTTTTATTATAGTTTAAAATAGAAGCATGTATTTTAAAGGGCTTACTTGATGAGGTTAAAAAAGACAAAAAGGCTGGCGCTTATTTTTTGCGGCAGCCTTTTTATAAACTCTCTATATAACTATAGCATACATAAGTGTTTTATGTATATTTATGCACATTTTCTTGTAACATATAGCACTGTATAAATACTTTTCATGCATTTACTGCACTTAAATATTTTTCAATATCTGTCATTGCAGTTTCTTCATCATCGCCATTTGCAGAAACTACTACTTCTTCTCCTGCAGCAAGACCTAATGTCATCATTCCCATTATGCTCTTAGCATTCACCCTTCTGCTTTCACATTCAACATAAATACTGCTGTTGTACTGGCTTGCAACCTGTACAAGAACAGCTACAGGCCTGGCCTCAAGACCATTCTGAAGCTGAATTTTTATTTTTTTTGTAATCATAGCGCATTTTCCTCCTTTTAGCAGGGTGCAGGCTTAGTATATGCCAGCATCTTCCCTCATTTGCTTTGCTATATCACTTAACTTGCGGAGACGGTGATTTACTCCTGATTTGCCAATAGGCTTGCTGAGAAGTTTGCCAAGCTCCTGCAGCGGACATTCAGGGTATTCAAGGCGCAATAGGGCAATTTCCCTGAGCCCGTCCGTCAATCTGCTAAACCCCATATTATGTTGTATATATTTAATATCTTCTATCTGTCTTGCTGCTGCACTGACAGTCTTATCTATATTGGCTGTTTCACAATTTACCCTGCGGTTTACAGAATTGCGTACATCTTTAACTATCCTTACATTTTCAAAATCCATTAAAGCCATGTGCGCTCCAGTTACATTAAGAAAATCTACTATTTGTGAACCTTCTTTTATATATACTACATAATACTTTTTTCTGATTGTTATTTTAGCGTCAATCATAAAAGAAGAAATAATTTCACGTATCTGGCGGGCAAATTTTTCTGAAAGAACAGCTATTTCTAAATGATATGCCTTTTCTGGATTTGATACAGAGCCAGAGGCCATAAACACACCTCTTAAAAAAGCCCTCTTGCAGCAAGTATTTTGTACTATCAAATAACTGACTTCTGATAAGCTTCCCCACTGCTTTTTTTGCTCGTCTATTATTTTGACAGCTTTTAAGATATTAATTACATCCTGCTTTCTAAATACAAAGATTGAATAATTTCCTGTGCCAGCCTGCAAGTTGTGGCTGCGTACCATTATGTCTACCTCTGCACGAAATGTTTTCCTTAATAAGATATAAGATTTTTGGGCTACTGTCAAGTTTTCAGTATGGATTTTCATATAAATTTCCCCATTTTGAAACTTTTTCACCTGCCCGGTTAAAGCAAATAAAGCGGCAAACTCAGCAATACAACAGTGTCTTGCCGGGTTTAGCTGCCTGCTTAACTCTTTTTTTACATCGCTTGAAAATGACATTGCAGCCTTAACTCCTTATATTATTATTTCTTAATATCACGGTGTTCAACCTTAATGCCATATGGTAATTTTTTCATTTCTTTTGCAAGGGCATTGGCAATAGTTACTGACCTGTGTCTGCCTCCTGTACATCCAACGCTTATAACAAGCTGGTTCTTACCTTCTGTAATATAATTTGGAATAAGAAACCTTATCATTTCATACAATTTATTTTTAAATAACCTGGCGTTTTCAGAATCCATAACATAGTCATAAACCTCACTGTCGTTGCCAGTAAGTTCCTTTAATTCTGGAATATAAAATGGATTTGGCAGGAAACGGACATCAAATACAAGGTCAGAGTCTGAAGGTATGCCATACTTAAAACCAAATGATAAAATGGTTATAAAGAAATTTTCATAATCTTCACTGCCTAGAAATATTTTATCAACTTCTTTTTTTAAATCCCTTATAAGCATATGGCTTGTGTCCAGAATATAGTCCGCACGTTTTTTCAGAAATGCCAGTTCCTGCCTTTCTGCTTCAATAGCCTTATCCACACGTCCCTGTAATGCCAGTGGATGGTTCCGGCGCGTCTCTTTGTATCTTTTTATAAGAACAGAGTCTTCTGCCTCAAGAAACATTATCTCATACCTGTAACCGTTAGCTTTCATTTCATCCAGTATGCCATCTGATTCTGAAAGTCCCTGCAGGTTTCTTATATCAATGCCAATTGCCAGCCTGTCAATAGTAGAACCTTCCTCAAGTGTAATCTTTGTAAGTTTTGGTATAAGGCGCACTGGCAAGTTATCAACACAAAAAAAACCCATGTCTTCAAGCATTTTCATAACAGAACTCCTGCCTGCGCCACTCATGCCAGTGACAATTACCAGCTTCATATAAATAACCTGCCTTTCTTATCTTCTTTATACTGTTGTTATCCCCGCCAGCTGGTCAGGATAACACTTTAACTTCAAGTTCCATGCTGACTCCAGAATTTTTCATAACTTCATCTTTTACATGGCTGATAACATTCATTGCCTGTTCAAACGTTCCATTTCCTACATTGACAATAAACCCGCTGTGCTTTTCAGATACCATGATATCACCACACCTGTAGCCTTTAAGTCCTGCATCCTGTATAAGCTTTCCTGCAAAATGTCCTTCTGGACGCTTAAATGTACTGCCTGCACTTCCATACTCAAGTGGCTGTTTGCTTTTACGCTGGTCATTAAATTCTTTCATCTTTGATAAAATCTGCTCTTTATCCCCGCTTTTAAAAGCAAAAAGCGCATCCAGTATTATAATATGTCCAGCCTGGATAATGCTTTTTCTGTAAGACATCTCAAGTTCATCTTTCTTTAAAACTACGATATCCCCTCTGCCTGTTATAACACGTGCACCTTCTATAACATCCTTTACCTCACCGCCATATGCACCTGCATTCATGGCAACTGCACCACCAATAGTTCCTGGTATCCCGCCTGCAAATTCAAAGCCGGCAAACCCATTTTCGCATACAACAGAGGCAAGTTTTGAAAGCAGGACCCCACTCCCGGCATGGACAAGGTTTTTAAATTTTAATCTATCTGCATTATATGAATAACCTTTTTCTGCAAAAAAAACTGCTTCCATGCTGCTGCATTTATCATAAATACAAATATCGTCAAGTGCAGTAACAAATTTCTTTCCGCTTAAATGTTTATTGCTGCTTTTTCCCATTGTAGAGATAATAATCCCTCTGTAACCTTTATCATCTACAAGAAGGTTGCTTCCATTGCCCATTATAAAATATCTACATTCTTCCTTTTGCAGATATCTTATAATGCTGGCAAATTCTTCGATATCATTTACCTCAATAAATATATCCGCCGGACCACCAATACGGAATGTTGTATGCAGCGACATTGGTTCATTAATTCTGATATCAGAATTTTTTGCTATTTCGTATAAAGTCTTTGTCTGGAACATAAACTCCCCCATATAAGATATTACTATATTAAATAGTAAATATAAGATAAAAAACCTCTCCGCACTTTGTACGAAAAGGTTTTGGAACGTGCGCGAGAAGATTCGAACTCCCGGCCTTCTGATCCGTAGTCAGACGCTCTATCCAGCTGAGCTACGCGCACATAATATTTTTGATACCATTTATAAGCACCGAACAAATAGCAGTATACTATACTATTATAAAAAAATCAAGTAGTTTTTGAAACTTTTTTAAATCTTTTACAAAAAGCCATGTAATACAAAAGTAATGCATGGCTTTAGTGGTCAAAATACCAGTTTCTTACAAACTTCTATACAAATCTGCATATCTCTTAGCTGAATTACCCCATGAAAAATCTACTGCCATTCCCCTGTCTATTATCTTATTCCACTCACGCCTTCTGTTATAGTATACATCTTTTGCATAGCGTATAGTGTTAAGCATTTCGTGGGCATTGTAATTAGCAAATGAAAATCCTGTTCCTGTCCCTTCAAATTCATTGTATGGTTCTACGGTGTCTTTAAGACCGCCAGTTTCCCTTACAATAGGAACTGTGCCATATCTAAGGCTCATAAGCTGGCTAAGCCCGCATGGCTCAAATAGTGATGGCATAAGGAATGCATCACATGCTGCATAAATTTTATGAGAACGCTCATTTGAATAGTAAATATTAGCGGATACCCTGTCATGGTATTTCCACTCAAAATGCCTGAAAAGATGTTCATATTTTTCTTCACCTGTACCAAGGATTACAAACTGTGTATCCTCTGCACAGATTTCTTCAATAACATAGTCAACAAGGTCGAGCCCTTTCTGGTCTGTAAGCCTTGACACCAGGCCAATCATAAACTTCTTATCATCTTGTGCAATACCAAGCTCTTTCTGAAGCCCTCTCTTATTTTTAACCTTTTCTTTGCGGAAAGTTTTAGCATTATAATTGTTAAAAATAAGTTTGTCTGTCTCTGGATTCCACTCATCATAGTCAAGACCATTAACAATGCCTGAAAGGCAGTTACTGCGTGCACGCATAAGCCCGTCAAGTTTTTCACCATAAAACGGAGTCTTAATTTCTTCTGCATATGAATCACTAACCGTAGTCACCATATCTGCATAAACTATCCCGCCTTTAAGATAGTTTGCATCACCATACGCTTCCAGTTTGTCAGATGTAAAAAATGACTTATTTAAACCGGTAATATCCTGGACCTTCTGCAGATTCCATATTCCCTGGAATTTAAGGTTATGTATGGTCATAATTGTCTTGATTCCATGATAAAAATCATTTTCCATAAACATATCATGCAGATATACTGGAACAAGCCCGGTCTGCCAGTCATGGCAGTGTATTATATCTGGTCTGAAATCCAGGCTTGGCAAAGCGGAAAGTGACGCTTTGCAGAAAAACGCAAACTTTTCAATATCCTCATGTATATATCCATAAGGCTTATCCCCTGCAAAATAGAATTCATTATCTACAAAATAGAACTTAATGCCCTCATATTCCATCTCCAGAATTCCCACATATTGTTTACGCCACGCAAGGTCAATATAAAAATGTGTGTTGTACTGC
The DNA here is from genome assembly GCA_002493085.1 of Lachnoclostridium sp. UBA7122. Taxonomy (GTDB): domain Bacteria; phylum Bacillota; class Clostridia; order Lachnospirales; family Lachnospiraceae; genus Butyribacter. Next base: position 10,317 of record DKXQ01000052.1, on the reverse strand, counting down.
ATCTTTTGTTTCCATTCATCAGGAATACATGCATACTTTGGCAGCATGACTCTTACATCAAACTCTGCTTTATCAAAATACTTTGGTAAAGCACCAGCAACATCTGCAAGTCCCCCTGTTTTTATAAATGGTACACTTTCGGATGCTATAAATAATACTTTTTTCATAAAATACCTCCTTCTTTTCAGGTCATATATTTATTATACCCTAAATATCCTGCACTGAAAAGAGTTTTTTGTCTAATAAAGCAATGTATCTTACATTTATTATGCCCTCATCTTATATTCAAGCCTTATTTTATCTGCAATAAGTGCTACAAATTCTGAATTAGTTGGCTTCCCTTTGCCAGAATTAACAGTATAACCAAATAGTTCTTCTATAGTGTCCATCTTTCCACGCCCCCATGCCACCTCAATCGCATGCCTTATAGCCCGTTCTACACGGCTTGATGTTGTCTTATGGTTTTTAGCTATAGTTGGATAGAGACGCTTGGTTATTGAGCCGAGCATATCATTATCATTTACAGACATAATAATTGCGTCTCTTAAGTACTGGTATCCTTTAATATGTGCTGGTACACCGATTTCATGTATTATATTTGTAACATCTGCTTCCAGGTTATCTATTTTTTTTCTGGCATGCTGCTGGTTTGTAAATACTGTGTTTATTACCCGGTTGTCTTTTTCATCATAAATGGCCACGGCTCTTGTCCTGTTTACAACCATATGTGTGTCAAAAGGTTTAAGTATATAGTATGCTGCACCAAGCTCAAATGCATTTTCCGTTACGCTCTCCTGGCTTACAGCAGAAACCACTATAATTTTAGGTGTATGCCTGGGACGGTTCTTTAATTTTTCCATAACGCCAAGACCGTCTATTTTAGGCATAATTAAATCAAGCAAAACTACATCAGGTTTATAAAGCTCAATTAATCTAAGTGCTTCTTCGCCGTCTGCAGCTGTCCCGGCGACCTCCATATCTGGTTCCTTAGTAATAGCTTCTTTAAGTAAATTAACAATTCTTTTGTTATCATCAACTAATAACACTCTGACATTCTGCATTGCATTTTCCTTCCTGCCTTCTGGCATATCCTTTCTATATATGGGGCTATAATAAAATCATATATATATAAATATATTGCCGCAATACAAAAAAAATGTTACTTTTCGACCTGATATTTAAGATGCTTCCAACAAGTTACATATGTTTTCTGGTTATGACAAATTATTACAAACTGCCTATACATAATGCGACGGCATTTATGAAATATACATTCTATCCAGATAGCATATCTTCTATAAATATTCCATAACCCCTTACCGGATCATTTACAAATACATGCGTTACAGCACCAATAATTTTATTATTCTGTATAATTGGAGAGCCGCTCATGCCCTGGATGATACCGCCAGCTTTATCAAGAAGCCTTTTATCTGTGACTTTTATTACCATGCCTTTATTTTCTTCTGAATTAATGTTTATTTTCTCTATTTCTACTTCATAATCCCCGGTCCTGTCGCCAAGCTGGCATCTGACTGTAGCTTTTCCCTTAAAAACTTCCTGCTTCATGGCGGCTGGAATTGCTTTACTGCCATCATATCCATAGCTGTCATCAAATATTTCCCCTGATATGCCATAATTTGTATTATTGCTAATCGTGCCAAGGCAGAATGTTTTGCCAAGCTTTACAGAACCAAGTATTTCACCAGGAGTGCCTGCCTGCCCCCGTACTATCTGGTTTATTTTTGCAGGATAAACCCCGCCATTTTTTATATCTATAAGAAGTCCTGTATCTATATCTGTTATGCCATGCCCTAATGCAGCATATTTATTATCTTCTGTAATATATGTTATAGTGCCTATGCCCTCTGTATCCTCACGAAGCCAGACACCAATTTTATATTCCCCATCTGCTGTAAGAACCGGGTCAATCTTTACTTTTAGATTATTGCCATCCCTTCTTAAATAAACTGTTACACTGTTTCCACCGTTTTCCTGTAATGCTTCTATAACATCATCTATATCATCTACGTTATTATTATTTACTTTATAGATATAGTCTCCTGCCCTTAATATATTTGCTGACGGTTCATAGCCCAGGCCGTCTTTTCCCACAATTTCAGATGTTCCAAGCACCATAATACCGTCTGAATTAATATACAGGCCTGCTGCCCTTCCTGATGGCATGACTTTCTGTTCCTTTATAACATCTATCTGTATATTTTTGTAGTGGAACAGTCCAAACAGTTTAAGCCTGGCTTTATAACTTCCTGTGTTGGCAGCTTTCATTATAACAGTTTTATTCAGGTTAAAATGTATATTGTCATTCTGCACACTGCCAGGATTTTTTATGCTTATTGCATCAACAGCCCCATCAATTTCACCTTCAATGGGTACATTAAATTCCAGATTTTCTTCTCTGTCTTCTATAAGCATTATGCTGTCAGGAATCTTTCTATCTATATACCATATATAATATAATACAGCTGCCAATATGTTTACACACAGTGCAACTGCCAGCGCAGCCCTGTATTTTTTCTTTAAATCTGTACTAATTACATTTTTATTTTTACTCATATTAAATACTCCTGTCAGAAATTGCATATAAAAAGGTACAACCATACATAATTATATAATGTACCAGTTGTACCTTTTATATTCGTATTTCCTTTGAAGTATGTCCCAAACTTACAGTTTGTTGTTATTTATGGCTGTGCTGCTCATAGTATTTTCTTTTTAAATCCGCTGCAAGCTTTTTCATTTCCTCTGCACTTGCAGTAACAGCTTCTGTTATTTGTGCACCTCCAAGTATCCTTGCGAGTTCTTCCACTTCTTCGCAGTAATCTAGCAGACGTATCTGGGTGCTTGTATGTGAACTTGCACTTGTTTTTTCTATAAGATAATGTGCATCTGCCATTGCAGCTATTTGTGCAAGGTGGGAAATGCATATCACCTGGTGTCCTTCTGCTATAAGAGCCATCTTTTCTGCAACTTTCTGGGCTGTCCTGCCACTGATTCCTGTATCTATCTCATCAAATATAAGAGTGCTGGTTTCATCATGGCCGGCAAGTACAGCTTTTACTGCAAGCATTATCCTTGAAAGTTCGCCACCTGATGCAGACTGCCCTATAGGCTTTAAATCCTCACCAGGATTGACAGAGAGCATAAACTCTATTTCATCAGTCCCACTGGCCGTATATCTGTTTAAACTGCGCACTTCTATAGAAAACTGTACCTGCAGGAAGTTCAGGTCTGCAAGTGCCTCTGTAATCTCTCTTTCAAGCACTCTGGAACAATTTTTGCGGATATCCGACATAGCAGCCGACAATTTTTGCAGTTTTTCTTCTTCTGTCTTTATTTTATTCCCTAATTCTGCTTTATATAGTTCATATTCCTTATAGCGCTCAAGTTTTTTTCTGAGTTTATCTGCATATTCATTGACAAGGCTGGTTGTAGCGCCAAACCTTGCCTTTATGGTGCGTACTAAATCAAGCCGTTTCTCTGTTTCTTCAAGCCGTCCGCCACTTATTTCTATTCCATCCATATAGGATGTTATATCCCTGTTAAAATCACTTACAAGACTGTCAATCCCTGAAAGCTGCTCTGCAAACTGGTTTATATTGTCATCATATTCACAGAGCCTTCCAATAATTCTTATTGAGTGTGCCAGTTTTTCGGACACCGTACCATCCATATCTGAGCCTGTCAGTGAATAAACCTCGCCAAGCCCGTTTGCTATTGTTTCTGCATTGGACAGCTGTCTGTATTCATCTTCCAGCCTTTCTTCTTCACCGTGGACAAGGGCAGCATTTTCTATCTCCCCAAGTTCATATTCCATAAAAGAAATTTCACGAAGCCTTTCTTCTTCAGGAATATTTTCTGAGTTCCTCTGTTCTACAAGTTTTTTATAATTATTGTAGACTTCTGCATATTCTGTATCCAGACCTGCCATTTTATCTCTGGCATATCTGTCTACTATTTCCATATGCTTTGATTTATACAGCAGGGACTGCTGTTCATTCTGTCCGTGGACATCTATAAGAACAGCTGCCACCTGCCTGAGCACTGATACAGGCACACTTTCGCCATTAATCCTGTTTATGCCTCTTCCTTTAGTAAATTTACGGGAAACCAGCACTTCATTATCTTCAATTATTATTTCATGTTCTTCAAGATACTTCTTCTGCTCATCTGTATCTACTGAAAATAACAGCTCAATAAGTGCAAAATCTGCTCCTTTCCTGATAATGTCCCTTGGAATTTTACCTCCTATTGCCATATTGATAGAGCCAATTATTATTGACTTTCCAGCCCCGGTTTCACCAGTAAGCACATTCAGCCCTTCCGAAAAATCAACTTCAATTTCATCAATTACAGCCAGGTTTTTAACATGTAGATTTATAAGCAAAATTTTTTCCTCTCTGTCTTAAATATTTACAATGAAGTTATTGTCACTGTACATGACAGCCTGCATCCATCTATATATGCATATATAGTTGTTGTGCCAATACTCTTTCCGCTGACCTTGCCAGTGTTATCTACTACCGCCACATTTGCATTAGAGCTGTACCATGTAACATTGGAAGATGCACCAAGCACCTGAAGCGTTTCTGTATCATACTGGCGCATAGTAATGGAGGATTTATTAAGTGCAACTACATTAATATTTACTTGTGAAGAAACACCACTTGATGCAAGGATTGTAATAGTTGCATCACCTGTTCCTACAGCTGTAATCCTGCCTTTCTTATTAACTGTCACTACGCGCTTATTATCTGAAGCAAATTTCAGTTTATCTGTATTGCCATCAGGAAGTACCTTATAAGTAAGGCCTGTAGAGTCACCTCTCTGCAATGTTAATTTTGACTGTGCAACAACAATGCTTGTAGCAGGTACTGATTCTAATACCCTTACATAACACCTTGCCTTTTTCTTGCTTCCATCTGTAGTAGTTGCTGTAACATAAGTATTGCCTACAGATACAGCCCTGATTTTGCCAGATGGCCTTACACTGACTATCTTGTCATCTCCACTGGTCCACTTAATCTTTTTAATAGTTGCATTAGCTGGTTTACGCTTTGCTTTAAGCTTTTTGCTCTTTCCTTCGTAAAGTTCCACATAGTCAGTATTAAGCTTCAGGCTTGACACCCTGCGTATAACCCTTACATTACATACAGCCCTTGCTCTTACACCATCACTTGTTGTAGCTATTATCTTTGTCTTTCCAACGCGTCTGCCTTTAATTTTTCCGTTTTTATTTACACTAGCAATGCGCTTATTAGCACTTCTCCAGTTCAGTTTTGGTTTTGAAGTATCATTAGTTTTTATAGTATTTTTAAGTTTATATGTCTGTCCAATGCCAATTCTTATATTTTTCTTCTCAATGCCTACAGAAGATTTAAGTTTCTGGACCTTTACTTTGCACTTTGCAGTCTGGTTATACTTTGTAAGCCTGCATTTAATTGTACAGCTTCCAAGGCTTTTAGCTGTAACCTTGCCATTGGCATCTACAGTTGCTATTTTTGCATTAGATGTTGACCACTCAGCAGCCTTTTTAGCATCCTCTGGCACTGTCACTTTCTTAAGTTTAAAAGACCTGCCAACAACTATTGACTTTGTGGATGGAGACAGTGAAAACTGGATTGCATTGTCAACATGTACAAAGCAAGTTGCGATAAACCCGCCATCTTCAGCCTGGCACTGTATTATTGCATCGCCTGCGCCAACACCTGTTACTTCACCTTTTTCATCTACTTTAACTATATTTTCATCAAGTGACTGGTACTCAACATTTTTATTAGTTGCGTTATTTGGCTTAAATACAGGTGTAATGGTAAACTTGCCTCCAATTAAAATATTACTTGTATCAGGATTGACATCAAAATCTGTAACATTTATTGGAGCATTAGTTACAGTAATATTGCTGGTTCTTATAAGAGGTTTGCCATCCTTGGTATCTGTATATACAGCGGATATTACTGCCTTACCCTCTCTTACTGCCCTTACTGTACCTGTTGAATTGACAGATGCAATGCTTGTATCTGATGAATTCCATGTCACATTCTGGTTAGTTGCATTTTCCGGGTTAAACTTTTTCACAAGCTGCAGTGTTGCACCTACATACATAGTTTCGGCAGCAGGAGTTATTGAAAAGTCTTTTGCAGGTACTTCTGATGCTGTTACAACTACTGTACATGTCTGTATATCTACAGGTTCTGCAGACTTACATGTAAGAATTGCCTGGCCAACAGCAACACCCTTTATAACACCTTTTTTATCAACTGTAAAAATTGATGTATCTGATGATGAAAATGTTACTTCTTTATTGATGTTTTCAGCAGGTCTGTAAATAATTTCTATTTGTTTTGTACCACCTACATTTATATAAGTAGTTTTTGATTCAAAAGCTATGGACTGAAGCTTCTCCCTTACATTGACTTTAACTGTTGTTTTAGCCTTATTGCCTGCTGAATTTGCAAGTGCTGCCTCAATAATAATACTGGTAGAGCCTACTCCAGAAGCGGTAACTTTGCCTGTAGCATCCACTTTTGCAACCTTTTCATCAAGCGAAGTCCATGTAACATTTGTATCAGTTGCATCTTTTGGTTCTAATGTAAGGTTAATCTTACGTGTATCACCTTTAACCATATTAATCTCTGTTGTATCAGTTTTAATCGTTGTCAGAGGTTTAACTTCTATAGGTTTAGTTATTACATTAAGAGTAACCTGGCCTGTACAGTTACTTGATTTAACTGTAATAAATGTCCTGCCTTCTTTTAAAAGAGTAACCTTACCTGTATTATCAACAGTAGCTATTGTCTTATCTGATGAATCCCATTTAAAATTCTTCTCTGTAGCATTGCTAGGTTTATATAGTGCTTCCATAAATACAAACCCCTGTGCAAGTTCTACATCATATACACTGCCTATCGCTTTGCCGCCTATTCCTATCTCCAGGTCTGTCACAGCCTGTTCAACAGTAACCATACATATAGCATAGACATTATTAGCAGCATTAACCGCTGTTAAAATTGTACTGCCTGTTTTTTTAGCCGTAACCCTTGCAGCCGGTGTAACTCCTGATGCATCAGCTACTGTGGCAACAGATGGGTCAGAAGAAATCCATGCCAGTTTATAAGGCTCTTTAAGGTCAGTTGTAATAGTCTGGATTTCGCCAATTTTCATAGTAAGTTTAGCTGGCACTATATGGAAACTGGCCGTTGTTGTATTTACCCTGATTGAACATGTTGCTACAAGCGTCACACCATTCTGGGTTCTGCTAAGCGTAACAGTTGCTTTTCCCGACTTAGTGGTCTTTAATGCTTTAACAGTTGCATGGTCCCTTACCTTATTTTCGATTTGAATAAATTTATTTTTTTCATTATTAGGATCTGTACTCCATTCATATTCAACATCGCTGCCCTCTTCTGTGCCAGATGCTAATACACTCCACAAAGCCAGCTCTGAACCTATAGACATCTCCACATCAGAATAGTTAAGTGAAAATGTATCAGTTATTACAATGGTTATATATACTATCTCATCAGGTTTTATATCTCTTAATTCTGAGGCATCAATGTCATGTTCAGCCTGGACGCTGATAGTAACTGTACCCAGCTTATCTGCATTAATCATTCTTTGCTTTCCTTCCGGGGCAAAACTAATAATGCCGCCCCCCTCAACAAAGTCGCTTATAGCACCGCCTGTAGGGTTAGTTACACCAGTTATCTGGACATTAAAGTACTTATCATATGTACCATTTGTTATATTAAATGCTTCTGGAAGGTTAAACTGGCCGCCAACATTCAGCCTGACATATTTGTTGTTATAATTCTGGAATTCGCTGCCTACATATACACCGTTTATAACATTGACAGGTTTACACTTGCAATACTCAGGGTCTTTAGCTGTAGTAAAATCCTTATACGTACCCACAACGAAAAACTGTATAAAATATGTGCCCGCCTTTGCATTAACCCTGTAACAGCTTTCTGACTGTATCCATTCCAGATTTGCCTCATCCTCATAATCTTTTGTAGTATTGCCAAGAGAATCCCTTACAAGTACAGAGGTTTCTCCATCAGACTTTGCAATAACCCATACAAGCTTATCTGCAATGCCCACAAGTTCATTTGCCACTGATTTAACTGATACAGAGATTTTAGTTCCATTAGTTACCTGAAGTGGATTACTTCCATCTGCCTTATCATCATCTGTACCAACATTATCTCCATCAATCTTAATCTCAGGCCTTACAAAAACATATATTTCATCCTGATATGTTACAGTGTCTTCCACATATGTAACTGATAAAGTTGTGCGGCCAGCGCCTCTTGCAACTATACCACCACCATCACCTATACTGCTTTCAATAGAAATTATATCTTCATTTCCAGAATGCCACTCCAGATTTTTAGTGTCTATTGTGGCATCGCCAAATGTCAGGTTTAATTTATCCATCTGGGTACTGTCAGTCGCACTAGAGCCAAACGCTAAAGAAGTTGCATCATAGACAGAACCAGAGGCATCTGTTTTTGTAGTATAAGTCATTATAAGGGCTTTTCTGTTATTCTTTGCATCACTTTTATCTTCTGTATTAAACAACCTTGTCATCTCAACATTATCAGATGGTACAAGCTGTTCATTAATTGAAAATGCTACAGTAATATGGTAAGTTCCATCAAGTATTACTGCTCCGCTGGTATCTGTTATAGTTATAGTAAGCGATACAGAGCCCCTGGTAATTGCTGTTACTGAAAAACCATTTCCTTTTAAATCACCACTTATGCTTGTCGGGGCACCTGTCGTAGAACTTGGTGCACTTGAGCTGCTTGATGTTGAACTTGGGCTTGGTACAGGGCTTGCTGTAGCACCTGGTGCAGAACTTGGTGCAGGGCTTGCTGTACCTGGTGTAGTACTGCTTCCAATTTGCAAAATGCCACTGTCAGAAAGCACCCACTTTATATTAAATTCGCCTGTCTTAGGTATACTGAATCTGTCCTGCCTTTTCCTCATGGTATATTCCGGTGAGATTTCAAATCCGTCACCATCTTGTAGATAAATGCCTTCATCTGCAGCATATGATTTATCTCTTTGTATAAACTGGTATGCTGCTGTAAATATAATTAAGAATACTGATGTTAACAGTACCATCCATTTCCATTTTTTAACTTTCTTCATAATATTACCTCCACACTATATTTTTTGTAAAACCAGCAAGCTCCACTATTACGCCCTGACACACCACACACATATACCTTTTATAAATAAAAAGTATATGACCAAAAAATGGCAATATAATGTCTTTTTAAATATTTTATCAGTATTGTTTTACTCTTCAGCTTAACCAGTATAAAATACTGGCTACACGCCCTGTTCATCCCAGTTGTGGTACACATCCTGGACATCATCATCCTCATCGAGCAAATCAAGTGTACGTGTAAGCTGTCTGATATCATTCTCATCTGTAAGTGTCACATAATTCTGTGGTATCATCGTCACCTCTGCACCCGCCATAGGCAGTTTGCCAGCTTCAAGCGCTTCACGTACTGCACTGAATTCATCAGGTGATGTAATTATCTCATATGAATCTTCTTCCTCTATAAAATCTTCCGCCCCTGCATCCAGTGCAAGCATCATTATATCATCTGCTTCCATGCTTATGCCATTATCGTCCATATCTTCCTTTAAAATTATAATCTGGCCTTTTTCATCAAACATATATGATACGCATCCCTGCGTGCCTACACTTCCGCTTCCTTTTGTAAAAGCATTGCGCACATTGCCTGCTGTCCGGTTTTTATTGTCTGTAAGTGCTTTTACTATAATTGCTGTGCCACCTGGTCCATACCCTTCATATGTTACCTCTTCATAATTAACGTTTTCTGCATCTCCTGCTGCCTTTTTAATACCACGGTCAATAGTATCATTTGGCATATTATTAGCTTTTGCTTTTGCGATAACATCACGAAGCCTGCTGTTATTCTCAGGGTCAGCGCCTCCCTCTTTAACTGCAACTGCCAGCTCTCTTCCTATAATAGTAAAAATCTTTCCTTTTTTAGCATCGTTCTTTTCTTTTTTATGTTTTATATTAGCAAATTTTGAATGTCCTGACATATGTCTCTTTCCTTTCTTTTTTTCTAATTAAACCAAAAAACCACCCAGTACTTGCCAGAATTTTGCCAGGGTGGCCAGGTCGTCTTTATTATTTTATCATAGCAATATCCAAATTACAATCTTTTTTCTTTAACACGATAGTATAACTTTATCTGGGTATACGAAAGTTTAGATTATTGTACAACTTTTTAAATATGATGT
>DKXQ01000169.1 GCA_002493085.1 Lachnoclostridium sp. UBA7122 | reverse complement strand
CCAGCTGAGCTAAGATCCCATAAAAATAGTGCTTTATTACTGCGACTTGTTAAATATACCAGATATTGCAAATTATGTCAAGTGATTTTTAAAAAATAATTTTTGCAGTTTTTTAAAAATAACGTCCACATATATCAAAAAGTGTGGTATACTAATAAAACAGCGTTAAACCACATAATGGCCAATTACACATTCCCTTGCCAGCAGGGGACTTAAGGGTATTGTGCTGGCATAATTTAACAGAGAGGAGAATATAGGGAAGCTAGCGCAGCTTCCTTGCTAATTAATTATGAACAAACAGTCAGTTAACATCAGCAGCCTTGTAATTCTTTTAAGCCTTTTATGCTTTATAATGGAAGTATGCATATACTACTTCGTTCCGCAGCGTTTTGTTGTAATTTTGTTTTCTATGGTATGTTCAGTGTGCCTGTCGCATTTCTTTCTTGAATCATCACTGAACTATGATTACAACTTTATTCACGCATCGTTTATGGTAATAACTTCTATTGCATTTTGTGTAGTAGTATATGTTATACAGCCAAACCAGTGGTTAAAATACGATTTCTCAATTATAGCGCTTATCCTGCTTAACTGGGTTATACCTTTTATTTACTGCTGTTTAAGGGATTTGCTGGACAGAGGCCCGCGTTTTGATGATTTTAATTTGTTTTTCCACAGGATGAGCAAGTTCTTTATAGTAATATATGCACTTGCCATACTTAAACAGTATTTTATTACGCCTTTTATCCCGCCATATGATGCACCTGTATTTGGTGCAAAAGTATTTGTACCATTTATGGCAACAGCTGAGTATATAGAAACAGTTATCAGGACAAACCAGAGCCTGGTTCCAATAATAATTTATATAACAGAGATAGCATGTTTTGGAATACCATTTGGCTATTTTACAAGAGTCTACCTCAAGCAGTTTCCTTTTATACTGCAGCTTCTTGTATATTTAATATTCCCTCTTATGCTTGAAGTTATACAACATCTTACAGGACTTGGCAGGGGAGCTATAGATGACTATGTTATCTTTATGCTTGGTACTGTGGTTGGAATTGTAATTTACCAGATAATGAACAGTCTGTTCCTGTCATTTGCAACACGTGACTTTACAACTGACAGAAACCACCAGCAGAAAAAACTCCAGTTCTGATGCATAGATATACTAAAATACTGGCAGTGTGCCTGTACAGCACACTACCAGTATTTTCTATACTCATTAATATCCCCTGCTAAAATCTTTATACCCTTGATTGTATTATTAAAAAGACCTTCATCATAAAATTCTTTAAGTATCATCCCGGCAGGTATTCCTATTATCAGTCCAAGCATCCCCATAAGCCTGTAACCAATAAACATTGATACAAGTGTCAGAAATGGGCTCATGCCTATGCTATCGCCTACAAGTTTTGGTTCAAGCAGACGGCGGACAAGCATTGTCACAAAATATGATGACATAAGTACTACTGCCTTCAGGTATTCACCTGTAATCACAGAATACGCTGCCCATGGCATAAGCACAAAGCCTGTCCCAATAAATGGCAGAAAGTCAAGTATTGATGTGATAAGGGCAATAGGAAGGGCATAGTCTATCCTCATTACTGCAAAAAATAAAAATAAAATAAGAAACATAATTATCATAATCTGCAGGCAGGCTTTAAGGTACCCGCCTATTGCAGTAAATACTGTATTTTTTATTAATGCTGCTGAAGCCTTTATGCTCTCAGGCATACATTTTTTTACAGCCGCTTTTATCCTGTCGTGGCCAGCAGTGAAAAAGTAGGCAAGCATTAATGTAAGAATTGAAATGATAAATATATCTATAAGTGAGCTTGCTACTGAACTTACTGTAGAAACAGGGCTCTGTATTGAATTAAGCATTGCAAGTATATAGTCATTTATTTTACTTTCATTATCTGAAAAAATTTTGTTAATGTTAGCAGGTATAATATTGTATTTCTTATGAAGGGCTCCTATAAATTCCTGTAAATTATCCAGTACATTTTCATATACATCAGGAAGTGTATCAATCATTGAACTTATCTGTGAAAAAAGTGTGCCTGCCACTACATATAACAGCGCAATTATTGCAATAATTACAAGTATAATTACAATAGCAGAGCCATGTTTGCGCATTATCTTAATTCTTTTTTCAAGAAAACGTACAGGCGGGTTTGCCATCATTGCAATAATCCATGCCACAATAAGTGGTGCAAAGAACCTAGCCAGTACTGGCAAGGCAAAGACCAGTAACAGCAGTCCGGATATAATTATTGCAAGATGTACAAATATCCTTTTGTGTATCTCTTTTTTAATTTCTTCTTCCATAATAAGCACTCCAATCTATTTGCCAAGCTGCCTCGCTGCAAGTGTTCCAGCTATAAGACAGATAACACCAGTTACTATTGCTACAATATTAATACCTGCCATGTCAGTGCCCATAAGAATTACAACTGGTGATGACATTACAAGCCCTAATATTGCACAATATGTATGTGCTTCAAAATGTTTTAATAAAATCTCTATAATTTTAGCTATTGCAAAAATTCCAATAACCACGCCAAGTCCAAATGGGACAAGAGAGCCACATATATTTAATATTGTGTTCCACCTGCGGTTTGCTAAAGCTGTAATAAAGTCTGTGATTGCGTTTATAATTGGATTATAATATCCAAGTATCATAAGCATCATTGAACCGCTTACACCAGGGATTACCATTGTGGCAGATGCAAGAATTCCTATTAGAAATATTTTTACTATTGAAATAATATCCACGCTAAGTATTACATCCTTGCCGTTGCCTCCAAAATACTCCATAGCTATAATTGCTGCAAAAAAGAACAGAAACAGCAGTATATGCACTATTTTAATAGTAGTTTTTTTCACGTGTCCATACAGCATAGGAACACCTCCAATAATCAGGCCTATAAAAACCATGCTGGTCTGGAACGGAAAGTTTGCATACAGCGACTTAATAGAAAATGCAAGCCCGACAATCCCTGCTGCCATTCCTATAAAGTATGGCAACAAAATTAATACGCTTTTTTTCATTTGTTTAAACAGATGGGTTATACAATATATTATGTCATCATAGACTCCCATAGATACCATCATTGTACCACCACTCACACCAGGTATTGCATTGGCAACTCCTATTACAACACCCTTTAAAATATCCTTAAAAAATTTCATAGCTGTTTTCCTTCCATTAAAAATTCCCAAGAATAAAATATGGTCACATAAAATTTGACATTTTGCAAAATTTTTGCCACACTATTCTTGTAAGTTTAATCTAATTTATTACATATATAAAGATTTTAGAATTATATCACATAAAACAATTTATCTCAATGAATTATGCAACATTAACAAAATATTAATAAATTCAGAAAGGAGCTGTATATGACAAAATATTTTAAACATATAAGTAAACTTATAGCAGCAAGCCTTGTACTGGCAAATACAACAGCAGTAAGCGCTGCTACAGATTTATCAGGGCAAGATAATAGCAGCAAAGATACGCTGCATGTATTATCAAGGGTTATAGAAAGCAATAACAATGGTCTTTTAAGATATTCCTATATTGATGAAAATGGTGAAAAATATGACCTTGATACATCTTCGGAAACAGTGGATTACAAATCAAGGAAAGCGGCAAACCTTCCATCCAGATACGACTTGCGTGAACACGGTCTTGAAACCTCAGTCAAAGACCAGGGTGTAACTGGCTCATGCTGGGCATTTGCTGCCATTAAAGCCTCTGAGTCAAATGCAATCCTGAACAATATAACAACAGATGCAGATAGTACTGATTTCTCAGAAAACCATCTTGCATGGTATTCATACAATGGTGTTTCTAATAAGTCTGATTCTATGTATGGTGACAATATTACAAATATCTCAAGTACTGGAAGCATACGCCCGCCATTCTTTCCATCAATGGGAAAAAGTACTTCAACATTTGCATATGATGCAGGTGGCAATGTGCTGACTGCAATAACTACACTTGCACAGTGGTCAGGTATTGAATCTGAAGACAATGCCCCATTTAAAGCTGGCAGCCTTAATGAAGAACGCAGTATGGCAAATAGCATGTCTGATGCTGGTGAGAGCATGCGCTATAATTCTTTAGCCCACCTGCAGAATTCAGAATGTTATGACAACAGTTCAAGGGCACAGATTAAACAGGCTTTGATGAAACATGGTGCACTGGATATCTCTATGTACTATGATACAAGCGGATTTGAAAAGAATACTCCGCATGGCATATCATTTTACCAGACAAGGTATAGTGGCAAAATGGCACAGGCTATGGCTAACCACTGTGTAACTATCATTGGCTGGGATGATAATTACTCCAAAAATAATTTTGCATTAAAACCTTCTGGTAACGGTGCATGGCTTATTGCCAACAGCTACAGCGAAAAATATAATGATGATGGATATTTCTGGCTGTCATATTATGAACCATCCATCTGTGATATATTTACATTTGATATTGAGCCTGTATCCAACTATGACCATAACTACCAGTATGATGGCATAGGATATGGAGATACAGTTTATGTCCCCAATAAAAAAATAACTGCTGCTAATGTATTTACAACAGACAAAGGAAGCGCACAGTCATTAAAAGCAGTTTCATTCTATACACTTACAGATGGCCAGAAGTACAATATTAAGATATATAAAAATGTATCTGGCAGCTCTCCTGAAAATGGGACTCTTGTAAAAGAATGTACAACAAATGGCACTGCAAAATTAAGTGGATACCATACTATACCTCTATCATCAGAATGTACATTAAATCCTGGTGAAAAATTTTCTGTAGTAATAACATATAAATACAACTCTTCTACAGGAAACCAGGCATATATGCCAATAGAAGGACAGACAGTAGTTTCAAATGGCATTAAATACAGCTATTCATCTAAAAAAGGGCAAAGCTATTATTATCTGAATGGCAAGTGGCATGACGCATATTCAGATGGATATAATAATATATGTCTAAAAGCATTTACAACTGACTTAAATAAGAGCAGTGCCAGTGTTCCAACACAAACACCTGTTGCAACAACTGCTCCTGCAATAACAAAAGCACCTGCTGCAACAACTGCTCCTGCAATAACAGAAGCTCCTGCTGCAACACAAACTCCTGCTGTAACAGAAACTCCTGCTGCAATAGTTACTCCTGCCCCGTCTGGTTCTGGCACATTTGTACAGACAAAAGTCAGAATATCCAGGGATACCGTTGTTTTAGGCAAAAATGAAAACTATAAACTCAGTATATCTTTAGACAATGCCTTATCAAATATGTCAAAAGATGATATAATATACACAAGCAATAATAATAATGTAGCTGTGGTTGACAGTTCAGGCGTAGTTACTGCAAAATCTGTTGGCATTGCATTTATAACGGCTTCTATAGACAGAGGAGAACCAGCATATATAAAAATTGTAGTTAAGAAAGCACCATCCAGAGTCAGCCTTAGTGTATCAGCACGTAAAAAGTTAAAAAAGGGCCAGACTTTTAAGATTTCTGCCAACATTCCCAGCGGATGCGCAAGTTATCATTTTACATACTCTTCTTCTAATAAAAATATAGCAAAAGTAAATAAAAATGGTAAAGTTACCGCAGTTAAAAAAGGCAGGGCGGTAATCACAGTAAAAACATATAATAACAAGAAAACTTCTTTAGTGGTTATTGTAAGATAGGATGTTATGTTTTTATCTTAGAATAATAAGGAATAATGGAATATGAAAGAAAGAAACAAAGGAATATTGTGTATCATATGTGCAGCTTTTTTCTTTGCACTTATGAATTTATTTGTAAAAATGTCGGGTGATATCCCAACTTTCCAGAAAGCATTTTTCAGAAATGCTGTAGCAATAATTTTTTCACTGGCATTACTGTTAAAAAACCACGTAAGTCTGTCCAGATGCAAAGGAAACTGGCATCTGGTGTTCTTTCGTTCACTTTTTGGCACACTTGGTATATTCTTTAACTTTTATGCCATTGACCATCTGAATATTTCTGATGCGTCAATGCTTAATAAACTTTCACCTTTTTTTGCAATACTGTTCTCTTACTTTATATTAAAGGAAAAAGCAAAGCCTTACCAGCTTGCCTGTGTATGTGCAGCTTTCGCTGGCACACTGTTTATTTTAAAACCAGGAGGCAATGGTATAGTATCATTTCCTGCACTTATAGGACTTTTAAGTGGTATGAGTGCAGGGATGGCTTATACCATCCTGCGTAAGACAACCGGCAGAGGCGTTCCTGGCAATCTGGTTGTATTTATCTTTTCAGTGTTTTCATGCCTTTGCTCACTTCCATTTTTTGCTATAGATTATACACCTATGGATTTTAAACAGCTTGTATTTCTTATTCTGGCAGGGCTTGCTGCCACAGGAGGACAGTTTTCAATTACATCTGCCTACACTTATGCACCTGCAAGTGAACTTTCAGTTTATGACTATTCCCAGGTAATATTTGCAGGAATACTTGGTTTTTTATTTATAAATGAAATACCCGGTATTGCCAGCTATGCTGGCTATATAATTATAATAGGCGCTTCAGTTATTATGTTCATTCTGCGTGGCAGGGACAACACCTAGTGCATCAGCAAAAAACTCTGGACACATATCAAGAAGTGTACTTCCTTTTTTCTCTGGCCTGAATAAATCAAGTACAGGTTTCATTACACGTTCAAATTCTTCAGGGTTTTTAGAAAGACGGAGTATTTCTGCAGTATTTACAGCATCTGAAAGTGCTGTATGCTCTGCTCCTGTAAATTTATAATCCGCTGCCTGTACTGCCTGTTTTAACTTAAATTTTTTCTCTATCTTTAAAAGCTTACTATATTCTGACTGGAAATCTACCCAGTTAGAAGCCATCCTGTCTATTATCTTTCCTTTATATCCCTTAAAACCTGCTTCTACCTGGAACTGGTGTATATCAGACATGCTCCATGAATAAAAAACTGTTTTTTCGCTGCCTATCCATTTGCTAAAATTATCAAGCGCCTTAAAAAAGTCTGGTGCTCCTTTAAGTTTATCATCTGTAATCCCTGTAAGTTTAATTATCCTGCTGTTCATCTTTCCAAATGAAGGACTTACATAAGTCTGGTACTTATCAATAACATCAAATCTGCTGTTCATCTTTACAGCGCCAATCTCTATAAGCTCACTGGACAGTTTTTTATCGCCATGATACTGGCGTTCTATTTTATTCATTTCCAAATCTATCATGATATGGTTCACATATCCACTTCCTTCCACCTAATTCCCATCTGTTATAGCACAAATATTACAATATTTAAACATTTTATTAATTTTGCACTAATTATTCAGTAATGTTTTGTATATTTTCCCAATGCCTTTTCCGCTGTCATTTTCTATATTGTATCTTCTTGTGAAAATATTATATATTTAATAAATTTTCTGCTTAAATTATTGTCTATTTTTTACATTTGATTTTTTTCTGAAAACCTGTAAAAATTGACTTTCTTGTAATTTTGTGCTAAATTAGCTTATGTAATGTAAAAGATTATTGTAGACATGCATTAATGTTTACTACATGCAACGAAAGGCATAGGTGAAAAATGAGCCATACAGATATAAACAGGGTAAAATCATCCGTTGATAAAAACATCGGCAGTAAAGTTAAAATCCGTGCAAACCGTGGCAGACATAAAATTGATGTAACTGAGGGCATCATATGCCAGACTTATCCAAGCATATTTCTCGTTCAGGTTGAAAATAAACTAGATAAAACAGTGCACACGATTTCTTTCAGCTATACAGATGTATTAACAAAAGATGTACAGATGCAGCTTATATAATTATTTTTATAACAACAGGAGTAACCATGCTGATTATTGGTTACTCCTGTTGCAGTATCTGCTTTTTAAAACGTCATAACCACTTTTGTACCATATCCAAAATTACTGGATATCTTTATACTGCCACCAAGAGAAGTTATATTATGATGGATAACATCCATTCCGACACCACGCCCTGAATAATCATTTGGTATTTCTGTTGTACTGACACCACTTGCAAAGAGTAAATTCATAATCTCATCTTCTGTATACTCTTCTGCTGGCTTTTTTAAAATATTATTCTCTTTAGCACTTTTAAGAACTGCGCTTTTATCAATTCCAGCGCCATCATCTTCCACTGATATTACAAGATGGCCATCCCTGTTATTAAAATTAAGCCTTATAAGACCCATTGGTGCTTTGCCCATACGTTCACGTTCTTCTATATTTTCAATGCCATGGTCAACAGCATTTCTTATTATGTGTACAAGAGCACTTGATATCTTTTCCCTCGCAGATTTCTTAAAAAGGGTTTTTTCACCCCTTACTAAAAGTTTGACAGGTTTTTTAAGTGACACAGACATCTCATCCACAAGAGCTTCCATCTTTCTGGCTATTGCTGTAAAATCTGAATTTGTAAGCAGTCCTGCTGCAGTTGATATCTCATTTGCTATATTTTTAAGCAGCATCAGGTCTCTGTGTCTTATCTCTATACGCCTGTCACCTTCAAATCTTCTTTCGATATTTTTTACAAAGTCATTATAGTGCTTTATGCTCTTATTCAGACAGTCAATATCCCTTTGTTTTATCATTATTACCTGCTCACTAAAGTTATTCTGTCTGGTTAAAGTTTCTGTTTTTGCAGGCTTTTCTTTAGTTTCTTTTGTTTTCTGGGAACTCTTAGTTTCAGGTTTCTTTTCTTCTGTACTTTGTCCGACAGCACTGGGAATATAGTATACCTGCCGTCTTCCTGAAGATGTCTTCCCAACAGAATCTGTCTGCACATCACTTTGTTCATCTTTTTTATATTCTATTCTTAAATCTTCAAGATATTTTTTAATATTATCTTCTAAATCTTTATGGCCCTGTTCCAGTTTGCCTCCCTTTACAAACTGGTCAACATCATCTGAAACATATTCTACATAAGTTGTTATAATTTTATCAAAACGCTCTGTATCTGTTATATCCAGTTTATTATTCCTAAAGAAAACAAGCAGGCTTTCAAGTACCCTGCTAGGTAAAGCAATAGCATCTATAAGCATCATTGTGGAATCTGCTTTCATCGTATGTATAACGCGGAAAACTTTTTTTATATAATTTTCATCATAAGCCTGGCAGTCTTTATATTGCTCTATTATATTATGTAATTCATTAACTAAAGAAAGCGCCTCCTCATAAAAGATTTCAGTCATAGAATCCACGGTATATTCCTCCTTAAATCTGATATAGAACAATTAAATCTGTTAATTATAATGCATCTGTTTTTGTACTTTATTAAATATTTCCATCATATCAGGGTCAAACCGTCTTCCGCTTTCACTTTGCATTATTTGAAGGCTCTCTTTATTAGAATATGCTTTACGGTAACATCTGTCATGGTTTAATGCATCATATACATCTATTATAGCTGTAATTCTTGCTGAAAGCGGTATTTCCGCACCCTTTAAGCCATAAGGATAACCTGAACCATCCCAGTTTTCATGATGGTATCTTGCAATATCAACAGCCATTCCTATAAGCTCATTATTGCCACTGTATTTATATATTTTTTCAAGACAGTTTGCTCCCTTTTCAGTGTGCAGTTTCATAATTTCCCATTCTTCAGGTGACAACGGACCTTCCTTAAGAAGTATATTGTCTCTTATTTTAAAAGTACCTATGTCACGTAGCTGTGAAGCAACTTCTATGCTGTCAATAAAATTGCTTGTAATTTCTTTGTCAAACTTAGGTGAAAACTGCAGGCTCATGGCAAAAAGCCTGCAATTGCCTCCTATCATTTTTAAATGGCCCTCATAATCATCATATCTTGATTCTAACATGCTTGCCAGTGCATAAAAAATATTTTTCTGTTCATCGGCAACTTTCTGTATCTGCGAATTTACCATCTTATGAAGCTTTCTATTATATGTCTCTAACTCCTGCTGCATTTTGTAAATTTTAAGATGGGTATTAAGCCTAAGTGTTACCTCTTCTTTTTCAAATGGCTTTGCTATGTAGTCAACAGCGCCAAGCTTAAATCCCTTTACCTTATCTTCGACAGAGTCTAAACCAGATATAAAAATTATAGGAATATCCCTTGTCTTAGCACCGGCTTTAAGCATTGAACAAAACTCAAATCCATCAATCTCCGGCATTGTTATATCCAGCAGTATAAGCTGTGGTATCTTTTGGTTAATTGCTGCCAGAGCCTGTTTTACACTTATAACAGGGCGCGGAATATATCCCGCTGACTTAACCATTTCAGACAAAATCACCAGGTTGGCTGATACATCATCCACTATAAGAATATTTGGTTTTTGTTGCTTATTTGCAGGCATATCATTATCCTTCCTCTTTATTAAATACTACATTCATAGCATCTTTAAGCTCTTCATACTGCTTAATGGCATCTTCATGGGCACCTTTTCTTACTGTCATCTGCAAACGGAAAGCTTTTCTTTTTAAATTCATTGTATCTTCTGCAACAAGCTGTTTTATATTTTCCGCAAATGTATTTGCCCTGTCCCAGTTCTCCATCTCTATACAGATAACAAGCTTTTCCATATTTGCTTTTATCTCTTTTATATTTTCCGCAGAACCAAGCTTATAAATTTCGTCTGGCTGTAGTTCTTCTTCATCTGATACACTTCCCAGATTAAAAGAATATGTACTTTCTTCTAAAATATCTGTATTATCTGCATCTGCTCTTTTTACCCTTATTGAAAAAGAAAATGTACTGCCTTTTCCTTTCTCACTTTCAACATTGACACTGCCACCCATCATTTCTACAAGGTCTTTAACTATATTTAATCCAAGTCCTGTACCGCCAAACCTTCTTGTAATTGATGCATCAACTTGTGAAAAACTCTTAAACAGCTTATCCATCTCATTCTGTGCTATTCCTATACCAGAATCAATTACCATAAAAAACAGTTCAAGTTCTTCATCAACCTCAACAGTCTTTACAACATTTATAACTATCTGTCCTACAGATGTAAACTTAATAGCATTTGACAATAAGTTGTTAAGAACTTGTGTAAGCCTTAATTCATCACCTATAATCATATCTGGTATATCGTCTGATACATTACATATAAGTTTTATATTCTTTGATTCCACCTGTGGCATATTAACTTTTATAAGATTATCCATCATCCGATGGAAACTAAATTCTTCATTTTCTATGGTAAACTTACCTGCCTGAAGCTTGGAATAGTCAAGAATATTATTTATAATTTTAATCATTGTAGTGCAGCACTGCCTGATAATTTCAACTGATTCCCTTTGTTCAGATGACAGTCCAGTGTCTAAAAGGTTGGTTGCCAGCCCCATCACACCATTAACAGGAGTACGGAGTTCATGTGTGACATTGGCAACTAACTCATTCCGCTCTTTGTGTGCTTCCTCAGCTTCTACTTTTGCATATCTGAGCTCTTTCGTCTTTTCTTTCTGTTTTGCTATGTTCTGTGCATAACACATTCCATAACATCCTGTATCTTCTTCATCTAAAAAAACTATATACACACTTACTGTAATACAAGTCTGGTTCTTTCTGTATGCAACCGTTTCAAAACGCTCTCCCTCTGGCTTGCCTGTAAGGATTATCTTTCCATTATCAAGTTTCATTACAGAACGGAATATTTCCTGCATATACAAATGGTCTTCCCTATTATAATCAAGCTGCTTTACAACAGATGTACTTCTTTCACTTATATATCCGTCTGGCCCAAAAAAGAATACCATTGCATCTGGCAGCTCCAGCAGCGTCTTATAACGCTTTATTCTCTGTTTTAAATCTATACTGTCAGCAGACACCTTCTATGACCTCCTAAAAATTAGCTCCACAGCACTTTTTATACTTCTTGCCACTTCCGCATGGACAAGGGTCATTCCTGCCAATCTTTTTCTCTTTAACTACAGTGCCTGACTTTTTTTGCTGGGTATAGAGCTCTTTCCTGCGCTCTTCAGGCAGAAGGCTGTCCCATACTGGAAGTTCATAAAGCCAGTGCGCCTTTGCCTCTACCATATTATAATAAAGCTTCTCTAAGTTTATATCAAGTTTTACTTCTGTATCTTCTGTCATCTCCTCAATAGGATTGGCTTCATTAAGGCTGTCATTAATACCATCCAGAAATCCCACCATATGCCGGAGTTCCATATTATATTTCTGTGCAAGTTCTTTAACTGTACCTTTTACAATATCAGAAGGATTAGATAAAAGCTGTTCATAAACAGCTTGTTCCTCTTTAAAATACCTGTCCCAGATAACTTTTCCTGGTTTTGAATTAATATCCACACCATATGCGTATTCACGCCAGTCTTGTAATAATCCCATAGTCATGTCCTCTCTTCACTCAAATAGAAAAATTATTATTTCATTATACCATTAGCATCTTAAAGTGTAAAGATGCGGAAAAAATTTTCAAACATAAAAGCGGAAGCATTTTATAAATGCTTCCGCTTTTGGAGAAGGTATTTTTGTTACTTATGGGGTGTAGCAAAAACTATATAATGTATTGGGGTTTACGGTTATTAGTATAGCAATCCTGCTCATTTAAGTGTGCACAAATATACATAAAAATTTTTACATTTTTTGTATATATTAACAAATAACTTGCTTTGTCTACCGTCAATATCACCATAAAACCGTATTTTTTCTCCTTTTCACCTTACAGCAGGCCCTCACTGCATTGTTCACCTTTATCTTCTATTGCTGGTGGTATAAACAGTGATTCAAATTCAAATCTGTCAATCCGCTCTTTTTCAAGAAGCAGTTTTGCACATTTGTGAAGTATTTCTATATGCTCCTCCAGTATATTCTTTGCCTTGGCATAACACTCATCCATAATGTGCTTTACTTCATGGTCTATTTTCTTTGCAACATCCTCACTGTATCCCCTGCTGGTATGTCCAAAGTCACGCCCAATAAAAACTTCGTCCTCATCAGCATAATTTATCATGCCTACATTTTCTGAAAAGCCGTACTTTGTAACCATTGCTTTAGCAGTATTGGTAGCCTGCTTAATATCCTGGGAAGCACCTGTTGTGATATCGTCAAATATTATAGATTCTGCAATACGCCCGCCAAGGCTTACTATAATGTCCTGCAGCATCTTGCCTTTTGTCATGAACATTTCATCCTGTTCCGGAAGCGGCATGGTGTATCCTGCTGCCCCTGCCCCTGTAGGTATAATAGACACCATATGGACAGGCCCTACATCAGGAAGCAGATGGAATAGTATAGCATGCCCGGCTTCATGGTATGCTGTAATCTTTTTATCTTTATCAGAAATAATCTTGCTTTTTTTCTCTTTGCCTATACCAACTTTAATAAATGATTTGCTGATATCTTCCTGCTCTATAAACTTACGTCCGCTTTTGGCACATACAATGGCAGCTTCATTAAGCAGATTTTCCAGGTCCGCACCTGTGAATCCCACAGTAGTCTGTGCAACCGCCTTAAGGTCTACATCATCTCCAAGAGGCTTATTTTTAGCATGTACATCCAGTATCTCCTTGCGGCCCTTTACATCAGGCCGTCCTACTGTAACACGCCTGTCAAAACGTCCAGGACGCAGTATTGCGGGGTCTAATATATCTACACGGTTTGTAGCAGCCATAACTATTATGCCTTCATTGATACCAAAGCCGTCCATCTCAACAAGCATCTGGTTAAGTGTCTGTTCACGTTCGTCATGTCCGCCTCCAAGGCCTGAACCACGTTTGCGGGCAACTGCATCAATCTCATCAATAAAAACTATACATGGCGCACTTCTTTTTGCCTCTGCAAATAAGTCCCTTACACGTGAAGCACCAACACCTACAAACATTTCTACAAAATCTGAACCTGACAAGCTGAAAAATGGCACACCTGCCTCACCTGCCACTGCTTTTGCAAGAAGTGTCTTGCCTGTGCCTGGAGGGCCTACTAAAATTATGCCTTTAGGAATACGTGCCCCTACTCCTGTATATTTTCCTGGATTGGCAAGGAAATCAACTATCTCTTCTAATTCTTCTTTTTCTTCTTTAAGGCCTGCAACATCACTAAATGTTTTAGCATGCTGGTCATTAGGGTCTATGCGCTGTGCACGGCTTTTGCCAAAATTCATCATCTTGGCATTGCCTCCGCCTGCGCCTGACGACTGGGCTGACAGAAATGAAAACAGGAAAAATATCGCAACTAGGCCAAGGCCATATGGAAGCAGTGTTGTAATAATCCATGATGTCTTCTGGATATCATGCATTTTATACTTTCCTGAAAGGTTGCTATCATTCTCAAGAAGTTCCTCCACCTCTTTTATATCAGACACATAAAAACTGACTGAAGCCCCTCCTGACAGTACAACACTTATCTCGCCTGTAGGTATCTCCTGGTTAGGCAGGATTTCTACTGACTCAATATTGCCAGCATTTAAATCCGTTTTAAAAGTATTGATATTATATGAGCCTGAATAATTATTATTTAATGCACCTGATGCATATACTGCAATAAAAATTATTGCCAGTATAACAATATAAAATCCTATTCCGGCTGTTTTCATCTGTTTCTTCATGAATAATCTCCTTCACTATAATTAGTCCTCTACAAACTCTGCTTCCCCTATATATGGAAGATTGCGGTACTTTTGCGCATAATCAAGTCCATAGCCGGCCACGAATTTATCAGGTATAGTAAAACCTGTATATTCGGCCTCTATTTTTGTCTTCCGTCTTTCAGGTTTATCTAACAGAGTACAAAGCTTAAGGCTTGCAGGTCCTCTCGCAGACAGCATCTTCTTTGTCATACTCAAAGTAAAGCCTGTATCAATTATGTCTTCAACAATGATACAGTGCCGTCCGTCTATAGGTTCATCAAGGTCTTTTGTCACAGACAGCCTTCCAGATGGCTCTGTGCCGTTGCCATAGCTTGATACAGCCATAAAATCCATAGTAACAGGTACTTCAAGCCTCTTTGCAAGCTCACAGCAAAAGAAAACACTGCCTTTTAAAATACAAATTAAATGTATTTCTTTTCCCCTGTAATCCTCATTAATCTGTGATGCAATTTGTGATATTTTTTCTGTTATCTGTTTCTCTGAAATCATCTCATGTATTATCTCACCCATCTTAATTTTTCTCCTCTTCCTTTATTATCTTTGCATATAAAACTTCCTTTGTTCCATCTGTCACATAATAATATGCGCTGCACCTTCCCATAGATGGAATCCAGAGTATATGGTTTCTTTCTGCCAGCACCCATAACCTGCTGCGTTCGTTTGCTGGTATTTTACTATCTATAAGTATACGGCTGAGCTTTTTTCTTGAACCGTCAGTGCGCAGCCACATATAATCACTGCTTAGCGGATGTCTGAACTGTGGCATAAATTTTATTTTATCATAGTCAAAGCATTTAGTACAGTAATTTTTTCCTATAATGTCTGAAAACTTTTGCAAATTTATATGTTCCCTTTTAAATAAAATAATATGCTTTTCCCGGTTATTATATTCAAGTTCTATGCTTCCTGGGACTTTTATATCTATTTTTTCAACTGTACTGACACTGGCATGGCCGCCCTGCTGCCCTGATGTATCCAAATCTGCTTTTTTAATCCATATCCTGCCATAGTCCATGCCTGCACACATCCCATATGGAAGGCTTATCCGTTTTCCTGTATGCTTGTCAAGAAGGCTTTCTAACAGTTCTATATGCCTTGAAGTTATATCTTTGCGTCTGCCCGCCACATATCCGGCCATATACATAAGTACTTCCCTTTGCATGACTTTGTCTTCACCTGCAAGCAAATCTGCACTGGCAGAACAATAGCCATCCTCCTCTTTGACAATATCTGCATACAATTCCGCTGCCTGTTTTCCAATATAGGAATATACATCCCTAAGCTGTGCTGCTGTGGCTGCAAGCCTTTCTATAACTGCCGGCTGTATATTTTCTGCTATATACGGCAGTATATCATTACGTATGCGGTTTCTGGCATATCCAGTATCTGCATTGGTAGAATCTATACAATACACCTGTCCTTCTATATTTAATGTCTCTTCTATCTCACTGCGTCTTATATCAAGAAGCGGCCTTATAATATTGCCATTAGATGGTTTCATGCCACCAAGCCCTTTTATGCCGCTGCCTCTTACCAGCTGGAAAATCACTGTTTCGGCCTGGTCATCCTTGTGGTGTGCTACTGCTATTTTATCATAATCCAGCTCTTTGCGCACACTTTCAAAACATTCATACCTGTACCTGCGGCCTGCCTCCTCTTCTGTAAGCTTTAAACGGCTTGCAAGCGCTGGTATATCTTTATGAAATATACGGCAGTCAAAGCCGTATTTACTTACAAGCCCCGCTGTAAACTGCTCATCCCGCAGGGCCTCCTCTCCCCTTATTCCATGATTTATATGTACTGCACAAATCTTAAGGCAGTATTCTGCGGCAAGTTCTGCCAGCACAATAAACAGTAGTACAGAATCTGCCCCTCCGGACACACCTGTAACGATTTTATCACCATATTGTATTAAATTATTTTTTTCAATAAACTTTTTAATCTTTAAGTAAACCCTGTTCTTCATAAATTAAATCCTTTCATTTTCACAGGCGGAAACTACTAATTTAAATAGTTTTACTGATAAGCATGCTTCCGCTCCCATATTCCTGCTACTATCACAGTCATATCGTCTTCTGCTTTGCCTTCATTCCTGCGCACTGCTTCATCAAGTATATGTCCTGCTATCTCCTGCGGATTAATTATCTCACACTCTTTAAGATATCCAGATAAATCATTTCCATCTATAAAACAGTCAGAAACACCATCCGTCATCATTATAACATAATCGCCTTTAGATATTTCTACTTTTCCTACATATGATTCAATTTCGCTGACAACTCCCACTGGCAGCGTCTGCCCCTCTATCATCATTACATTTTTATTGTGTCTTAAATATGTTGCTGCTGCCCCATTTTTCAGAAAGCAGCAGTCGCCTTTATACAGGTTTAATATAACTATATCAGCAGTTGCATATCCATCTTCTTCATCTCTTGTTATATATAGCGAATTGATAAGCCTGATAGCTGATTCATGTGAAAATCCTGCTTCAGCCATCTGCTCAATCAGCTCTATTACAGTCCTGCTCTCCTCCATCGCCTTGTTGCCGCTTCCCATCCCATCTGAAAGTGCAAGAAGCATCTCACCGCTAGAAAGTGATATACATGAAAATGTATCACCTGAAACTTTTTCCCCATCCTTTGCAATCCTTGCAACACCTGTAATTGCATGCAGCGGTGCATTTTCCATAAACACATAGTGCATCATTTCACTTACAAGAACCTTTCTGGATTCCTCAGATGGGTATATTGTTTTACCAAGTGCCTTGGATAATATTCTTGCCACTTCTGCAGAAGTGACAAGCCTCCCTTTGCTTGTCCTTGCCTGCAGGCTTATTTCCAGCCTTCCATCCTGTTTTTTATATGCAAATATATCCTCTGCAGTAACCCTTTTCCGTTTAAGCTCTGTTATAATTTTTTCTTCTACATCTATAGAAAAATCCTTTATTTGTGGAATGTTATCCGCAAGATGATGCAGCATGCTGCCAATTTCTTTCATCTGCCCTGCAACAACCCTCCTGCTTTCTGCCATACGGTTTTTAAATCCCATAACTGTCCTGGTTACATATAGGTTCTGGTTAGCTGCTGCCAGAAATCTTTCAGGGTATATACACTCATTTATAAATTCTGCTGGCATCTGTCCAGGCATAATGCAGCCCTGTTCTTGTGCAATTGCCAGTGTGCCAAATATTTCTGGCTTGCACAGGGCAATCTGTCCCATGCAGTTTTCGCAGTTTTCACAGTTTTCACAAACCTTTTCAGACATTTCTTTCATCATTTCACGCATATCATGGTTGTTCATCTCAAACTTCTCTTCTGTCTGTTTCATTAAAACATTTGAAAGCTTATCAAACGAGTTTGAAAATTCTTCAAGCCTGTAGCGCATCATGTCCTGTATCCCTTTTTTGTCACTGGGGGGATTCTCCCGGCACCGCCTGAGCTTATGCATAAAAGAAGATGGTATGCATAAAAAAGCAATGCCTGCAGATGCTACAGTTTTTATATTACCCATTTCCATAAAATTTTCATTAAGTACATAGTCCAGCGCTAGTGCAGAAATAAAGAATACTACTGCCATACATAATCTTCCACGGCCGCCAGATATGCCAGCACAAATTCCAAGAAGTGCCATTATCCCTATTATCTGTGCTGGTTCACCAGACAGTGCAAACAAGATGCCAGCAGCAGCACCGGCAACTGCACCTGTGCCTGTTCCATAGATATAGCCTGTAATAAGCAGCATAAAGTAAATAATAACTTCTATAATAGAAACATCAGCAACTACCACTTTTGGAAAGCCCCATGCCGCCAGCGCTATAATTATTACGATACTGACCAGTTCTTCATTATCAAGGTTTTTATATTTCCCATTGTTCATCAGAAAATGTATTCCATCATAAAATATTCTTGTACATACAATTATAAGTATACTACTTAATATTGCAAGCCATAGCCTGTACTTGTTATATGGCAGAAGCCATAATTGTAATGACCAGAGTGCTGCAGAAGCCAGAGCAGATATAAATGCCGCATGTCCCATTTTTATATGTACGCCTATTTTACTAAGAATATCTGCTGCAAAAACCAGTGTAAGCATCACCATGCCACCACATACAGCAGTTTCAATGCTCATGCTGCTGCCTGCCATTCCAATAAAAACTGCAAGTGCAACAGGAAAAACACCTCCACCTTCTGGGAATCCTGCTGCAAAATATGAGATGCCTACAGGGTTAAGCCCAAACAGGCTTACGCGCCCCATTAAAAATCCCAAACCAGCCTGTAAAATAATTTTTTTTTGAATCTGTTTCATTATAGCCTCCATTCCGTCACGGTTGACATAAATATTTTTGTTTGCACAGTATAAAAAAATACTTTTGCATATTTTGTCAAATCTCAGGCCAGAATAAAAAAAAATATGCCGCACATTAAACGGCATATTAATTATCACTATCAGGTTCAAATATTATCTCATCTTTGTAAACAAGCCCAAGTTTTTCCCTTGCAACTTCTTCTATGTATTTATCTGTTTTTACATATTCCCTGTATTCCTCAATTTCCTGTGCCCTTTTATCTGCTTCTTTCTTCTCCTTTTTTAGTTCTGCAATCTGCCTTGCATATTCCCTTTCCTGCGTTTTCAGCCCAGAACGTTTATAATACAATGTAGCACAGAGCACAAGGCTTAATACAATAATTCCAAATACAGTAAAATGGCCTATCCTCTTTTTACGGCTTACCGCCCTTTTGCGTCTTTTCCTAGCCATATTATACACCTGCCTTTCTAAAAACCTTTCTATTAAAAAGACCCATAAATGCCCATTAGATAGTATTAACAGAGCTTTTACCGGCTTATTTAAATATACATCATATTTTTACTTTTTTCAATCCCCAATTAAAGTTTATTGGCACTTTGTCCTCTTTTTTTCTTTACTGCTGTCTTTATCCTTTCTTTTAATATGCTTCTTTATCTTATTTTTAATTAATTTTAAAAGCAATGGCTTGTGACTGCCGAAAATTTTTACAAGCCTTCCCCTTACCGGCCTGCTTATCCCATTTTCATACAGCCACGCACCCAGCACAAGCATAAGGACCCCATACCATCTTATTTCTCCATCATTGTATACAAAAAATATGTAAAATACAGGTATAGATACAGATGCCCAGTACAAAATATCTTCCATCCATATTACTGCTCCTGTATGTTTAAACATCCACCTTAAAAGCCGCAATATCTCATAAAAAAAAATAAGAGCCATTCCACAACACAGAGTTACTAAAAGAAATGTAACCTGTCCATGAATTATTTCACTCACTGAAACATCCTCCCAAGAAATGAAGCAGCTTTTTTAGCTGGTTCTTCCTTATCAGAATATGCAAAGCTGTCTATCCTTCCATCTACATCAACTTCACCCTTTTCAAGTGAAAGCCTGTTTACATGAAGCTCGTCACCCCTTATAAGCAAAATGCCCTGTTCTGTTTCAAGATAAACCTCTTTTGCATCAAACGACAATACATCCCTTACACCTGATAGTACGGCAGTCCTCCTTGCGTTAAGATAAACCTTATGTACTTGTTTGCCTTGTCTTTCTTCCGTTCTTCTGTCTTCCATAAAAAAAACTCCCTTCATATTCCTATCATAGTATATGAAGGGAAATGTCCATTTATAACATTAACTTTTATAATAACCTGTAGAGTTCTTTTGCCTCATCTTTTTTATATGTCTCTTCAAGGCTTAAAACTTCAACTTTAACCTGTTTGTCCCCAAATCCAATCTCTATTATATCTCCAATTTTAACATTAAGTGATGCTTTGGCAGTTTTACCATTAACTGTTATTCTGCCTGAATCACATGCCTCATTGGCAACAGGCCTTCTTTTAATCAGCCTTGAAACTTTAAGATATTTATCCAGTCTCATATATCCCCCTAAAAAGAGGCTGTCTTATATGACAGCCCCAGCACAATTACCACAAACAAAAATTACTTATTAACGGCATCCTTTAAAGCCTTGCCTGCTTTAAATTTAGGAGCCTTAGAAGCATTAATCTGCATCTTCTCACCTGTCAATGGATTCCTGCCTTCCCTGGCAGCTCTTTCTGCAACTTCAAATGTACCAAAACCTACTAACTGTATCTTCTCACCCTTTTGCAATTCTTCTGTTACAACATCAATAAAAGCCTTTAATGCTTTCTCTGAGTCTTTCTTAGAAAGCTCTGTTCTTTCAGCGATAGCCGCTACTAATTCTGTCTTGTTCATGGATAAATCCTCCTCATAAAAATATTTCCGTAAAACCTACATGTCTATTTATACCCTGATTATATGCATTTGTCAAGGATTTTGGCGAATAATCAATGTTTTTTTGCAGATTTTTCCGTTGATATATTAAAAAATCTATAAGTCCTGTTTTGCAAGACTTATAGATTCTAATAACAATGCCGCAGACCGGAATCGAACCGGTACGGGTATCACTACCCACGGGATTTTAAGTCCCGGGCGTCTGCCAGTTCCGCCACTGCGGCATATTACAACCATATAACTAATCTATAACAATGGGACCTACAGGGCTCGAACC
>DKXQ01000231.1 GCA_002493085.1 Lachnoclostridium sp. UBA7122 | reverse complement strand
ATAAATAATAGCTTATATAGTAAAAGTATAACAAAAAGAATTAGAAATTTATTGCTTTTTTTATATAAATCATATAAAATAAATAACATCAGCATAATTAAAGCAGATTGCCCATCCAAAACCAGCTACGGAGGAATATATGGAAAATAACATGATTAATTTTACAGAAGAAATATTAAAGAACAATAGCTTTCACACTAGCCGTGTCCGGCTCACAGGGGATAATTATGAAAACATAGATATGGGATTGCGTAAAACAATTATAAAAACTGAAGACCTGCAGATAGCTGCAGAACACCTTCTGCAATTCCTGAATCCACAGATGGTACATTTTTCTACAGATATCTTTAAATGCACATATGCCGCCCTTATTCTTCCAGATAAAGAAACTGCACTAATCTGTGGACCTGTACTATATGAAAAAATCAGCCAGCAGAAACTGCTTGACCTGGTTTATGAGCTGTCTCTTTCAGAAAAGTTTTTAGAACCTTTAAAAAGATACTATGATAATATTCCATATTTATCTTCCCCTGCCATGTTTGAAAACCTGTTTCTCACTCTTGGAAAAGAACTTTATGGAAAATCTTCTACTATTGTTTTCCACGGTCCGGATTTTTATGATAAATGGGATGTACCATACCATAACTACTTGCGTATACCAGGCCAGCCATTTTCTAATATTGATATTATAGAAACACGCTATGAAATAGAAAATGCAATTATTGGGGCAATAGCCTCTGGCAATGAAGAACTTGCACTTGGCCTATTTGCTAAGATGCATAAGACCTGTATGCCACAGAGGCTTTCTGATAATATAAGGGATTTAAAAAACTACACAATTACTGGTAACACAATTATGCGCAAAGCTGCAGAACATGCAGGCGTGCATCCAATACATATAGACTGTTACTCAAACAGCCTTATACCAGTTATTGAATGTATTGCCAATGAAAACGATGCCAGAATGGTACAGCGCAAGATGGTACATGGATACTGCCAGCTTGTAAAAAATTACAGACAGAAGAAATATTCACCACTGGTCCAGAAAATAATTACATGCATTGATACAGACCTATGTGCAGATTTATCCTTAAATTCCTTATCTGAACATCTTGGAGCGAACGCTAGTTACCTTTCTGCTTTATTTTCCAAAGAAACCGGAATGACACTGACAAATTATGTAAACATGCGGCGGATTGAATATGCCAAAAAACTGCTTTTAAGCACCAGCCTTCCTATTAAGTCAATTGCCCTGCAATGCGGTTTTACTGATGTTTATTACTTTAGCAAACAGTTTAAACGTATAGTACAATGCACACCTAAAAACTTCCGTCAATCCTATATCTCCATGGATAAAAAGCATTTACAGGAAATTCAGAAAAATTTATCATAATATCCTTGTAATTAACAGGAAAACAGGCAGCCTGCATATTGCAGGCTGCCCTGTTTTCTTATCCGTCAATCCGTGTCTCCAGGAAATATTATGCCAGCTGCTGTTCTGGAAGATTCAAGAACTTCCATAACCGCAAGCATTATCTCATTTCTTTTATCATTTATATTATGATTGTCTTCCAGAACCATTTTTGTAAGATTTTCCACCTCATAAAAACGCCTGTCCCTTTTATCCTGCTTATTAAAAGTTTCTTTAGTTTCTCTGGTCACTACTTTTATTTCCGCAAGGCCATTGCTTCCATTTTTAATGTATATATACCCGTCTTCCCCTTCAATTTGTACATAATTTCTGCCCCATGTATCCTTTGCCCCGGCACAGCTGCTTACAAATCCATTATACTGCATAACTAAAATGCCAGAAGTGTCTATAAGGTCTTTATAGATATTTGGAAAATAAACCGCAGAAGCTGGTTTTCCAAACAGTGCAACATTCAGGTATACATTATAAAAATTAATATCCATAAGACAGCCCCCTGCAAATTCAGGATTAAATATATTGGGCAGTTCTCCATCTTGTAATAAACTATACCGTTTAGAATACTGGCTGTAATTGCTTAACACAAGTTTTATATTGCCAATTTCAGGAAGTTTATGTTTTAAAACTTCCAGATTGGGCAAAAACGCTGTTGGGACTGCATCAACCAGGAACAGACCACGTTCCTTTGCAAGCAGGATAAGTTCCTGCGCCAGTTCTGCCCTGCTACAGAATGGCTTTTCACATATTACATTTTTCCCTGCAAGCAGTGCTTTCTTTGCCTGTCCATAGTGTAAAATATTTGGTGATGCAATATAGATAAAATTAATATTACTATCTGCGAGCATTTCATCCAGGTCTGTGTATACACTGGACACACCATATTTATCTGCAAGTTTCTGTCCCTTTTCCTTTGTCCTTGAATAAACTGCATGGCATGTAATGCCATCTGTCTGGATAACAGCATCAAGGACTGAATGTACAATAGAACCTGAACCTATTGTTCCTAACCTGATTTCTTTCATAATTTTTCTCCATTAATCTTAAAGCGGGAATAATCTGCTACATATTCTTTTATATAATAGCATTTTGTGCCTTATGTCAAGCATTTTATTTTCTTTTTTCCTTTTGTACCTTATATATATTGTACAATAAATCACCACAACACGGATGACAAAAACCACTTGATACCCGGCCCCGAAACCGCCCAAGGAAAATGACACAATGCTCTACACATTATATCCGAAAATCTGTTATCACGGAGCTTGCAAAAAACACGATAAAATCAAAGTTTAGGGGCAGCACCAAATCAGACGTTCAGAAATGAGCGTCTTTTTTATCCAAAATACAGACGAAAGAAGCTGATAACATAGCAGGATAGTGTAACTTTACCTGGGGAATTATTTGTAAAAAAATAGTAAATAACATATTTTTTTATGTTATACTATAAACTGGAAACTTTAGAGTATATGGCTCTGGCGGATTCAAAATTTTTCCAGCCGGCAGCCGCTCACGCTTAGATGA
>DKXQ01000198.1 GCA_002493085.1 Lachnoclostridium sp. UBA7122 | reverse complement strand
CTCAAAAGTTGTAAAGTGGTGTAAAGAGAACATTCATATACGTTTTTTAGAACAATCTGGATTTACAGCAATTGATAAAAGTTCAGAAGGTCCGTTTTATTTTAAAATATTGAAAAGGGATATTATAAATAAACGTATTAAAATAAAATATTATGAAAAAATCCAAAGCCTTATAAAAACTTATCCAGAAATAAAAATAGGTATTATACCTGTAGCAAAAAATTTATGGTGCAGACCTGTTTATGAAGAATACAACAGCAAAAATTATTTCAGTCTGGAAGATGATGAAGCCCGGCTTGATGAGATAAATAACAAATATATAAACATTTTGCAAAAATGTATAAGAGAAGGTATACAGATTGTTGTTTTCCCAGAATTGGCACAAAACAAAAATACTATAAAAAAGATACAAGAATTTTTAATAGATGAAACATTAAACAATAAATCTAATCCATTGGAATTAATTTTTATTGGTTCTTTATGGGAAGATGGAAAAAATGAAGGTATTCTGTTAAGTGGGGCAGGAACAGAACTAATAAGAAGCGAGAAGATGAATCCTTTTTATTTAGAGAAAAACGGAAAACTATATTGGGAAAACTTAAAAAAAGAGGCAAACAGGATTGAACTGTTATATATTCCAGTTATTGGCTGTATACAGTATCTAATTTGCAAAGATGGTCTGGATAGTGGATGGTTGCATACTATATGGGGATTATTTGAAACAGCCTTTTCTGTTATTTCTTCTTATTCCAGCTCTATCAGTTATTTTGAAAACATTGGAAGCAGTTTTAGTACACAATATGCTGGAATCCAGATTTTGGGCAATGCATGTGCACCAAGGATAGAAACAGGCCAGAGCAGGAAACCAGAAGGAACATATAAAGAGATTGGCCATATAATAGTACCATACAGAAAAGATAGTACAATGGCACCATCTTTTAAAAAAGAAGTATATATTTCAATGGAACATTGCAAAAAATGCCAGTTTGGAGAGTGTATACATGTTTTTAAACTAAATCCCCTGATTATGAATGAAAATAACAATTTTAAGGATAATTATATTGAAATTTTATAGACAAAATCCGGAAATTAATGTACAATAAAGAAGACGTTACATATTTGTTACACATGAAAGAAGGCAAAGATATGGGTTATGGTTTGTTAGATGAAAAAATTATAACACTTTGGGATAATGCGATGTCAGATAATGATATATCATCGTTGCAAAAAAATATAGACCAGATTATAGAAATAATAACTGATGAAATTTTTAGACAACAGTATAAATCACTTTATTCTTTGTTCCAAGATGGTACAAAGAAGATAGAAGCGTGGGGCAATAAGTTAAAAATTAATACATTGGAAGACTTTAAGATATTTGCTTATGCAGTATTCTGGATGGCAAATACTATGAGTAGTAGTTTATATAAACATTTTCTAGAGAAAGAACAAAAAAATAAAGAATATGAAGATGCAAAACCTCTAAGGAAGTCCAAATATTTATATCCTGTGTTGGATTTACTGGAAAAAAACGGGGAATTGCCTCAAAAAGCTATTGCAGAAAATTTATCTATTTCTACAAACGCACTGTCTAACTTTTTCCGCAGAAATAAAAAATATGGGTTATGGGATTATGTAACATATGGAAAGCACAACTATTACCACTTAACAATCCAGGGCAAAAATTATTTAGAATCACTACAGCAAGAAAATATCCGGAAAGAAAAAAATATTAATGATATATTGACATTTTTTATGGAATGTCTTATAGAAGAACGTGAACACAATACTTCTAATATAGAAAAGATTATAGAAAATATTATACATAAGATAAATCAGGAGTTTGGCAGCACTCAGCCAGTTTTTGGAAGTAAGGCAGATAAAATTGAAATGTTAAGAACCATTAAAAAAATAGAATTTAGTTCCCAACATCAGAAAAGAAGAAAATGTATTTCTTATAATAAATATCTTAATGAAACTGATAATTTGGACGAAAACTCTTATTATATCTTGAATGATTTTAATGAAATAGAAAAAGAAGACTGGATATAATCAAAAAATATGAAAGTGAATAGAATTATGCCAGATGAAGAAAAAAAATTATACGATACAGCACTGGACATAGTAAAAAAAATTGCTGGAATCTTTGGTAATTATGATTTAGAAGAAGCTGCTATAAATTTAGAAGAAGAAAAATATAAAGAATATAGAAACGAATGTCACAAATTAGAAAATGCAATTATAGATATTGTTAAATTTACCGAAAAACCATTTGATTTCCAAGTATTTTCTGATGAAATCCACGATAATTTATTTTGGGAAAGAATAGAAAATAATGTAAAACGGAAGACAAATGGATTTATAAAGCTGGTTTCTTATAGAAAATTAGAAGAAAATAAACGGTTAGAACTATTAAGAAAAACATTTGATGTGGTTTATATACAGCGTGAAAATAAAAAATTCCTGGCAGATGCAATCAGAAATTTCCAGTTGGCAGACGCATTATTTGAAATTATACAGGCAAGTGAATATATAATTGTAATTATGTATGTTTCTAAACGCCGTTTCAGGGAATTTATTGTAAATGACCTTGCTATTGCAGATGCAGATGTAGAATATATATGGACATTATATGAGCAGCATTTGGAAATTGTGCAGAAGATAGCAACATTAAAAAATAATATACGACTTGCCAACAGGATAAATTCGTTGTCTGATACCATATACGACCTCAGCAGCCTGTTGTCTGATACGGTATATAAGCTGTCTGATATAGTTGCATATTTAACTGGATATATAACAAAAGATAAAGATACTCCTAATCAGGAGTAGGACAATTTATTTAATCAAAGTAACTGGCATCTGGCAAAATAATATCTGCCAAATGCCTTTGTTTTTCCCCTACATCTGTTTTAAATATGCTTCATATCCAACTTTACCCAGTTTTGTGTCTTTTGCTGCTACCTGGTCTTTAAGGTTATTTTTGTAGTCTGCAAGCTTTTCCCGGAGTGCTTTGTCTGATATAGACAGCATCTTTGCGGCAAGTATTGCAGCATTGGCAGCTCCGTCTATTGCCACTGTAGCTACAGGTATTCCTGACGGCATCTGCACTATGGAATATAGTGAGTCAACACCACCCAGTGCCTTTGTATGGATAGGTACGCCAATTACAGGCAGGTTAAACATTGCAGCACACATTCCTGGAAGGTGGGCGGCACCTCCTGCACCTGCGATTATAACTTCAATTCCCCTGTCTTCTGCTGATTTGGCATATTCTACAAATATATCTGGTTCTCTGTGTGCTGAAATTACTTTCATTTCATATTCAATTCCAAAGTCCTCCAGCATTTTTGCTGCCTTGCTCATTATAGGAAGATCTGAGTCGCTTCCCATTAATATACTTACTTTAGACATAATTCCCTCATTTCCGCAAATCGGCAATGCTTCTTTGCTTTATTATTGTATATTTATTTTAGAATAAAATCGGACAAAACATAGTTGCTTATATCTAATCCTTTGTCTGTCAGATAAATTCTACCACTTTTTGTATCTTCTGCCAATAAGTTATTTTGTAAATAATGGTTTATAATATCCCCATATACTTTGTCCATTTCTACGCCAAATCTGTCCGCAAATGTACTTTTTGAAACTCCTTTACACATTCTGAGCCCAAGAAACATAAATTCTTCCATTTTATCTGTGTCAGAAAGTTTTATATAATCTTCATTAATATTTTCCTGTATCTGGAGAAGCGTATTATTTTCTGGAAGATAATTAGAAAATATTTCCAGATACTTCCCAAAGTCTTTTGTACTGGTAAACCTTATGCCATCAATATATGATGAAGCTCCAAGACCTGCGCCAAGATAGTTCTTTCCTGTCCAGTATGCTATATTGTGGATACATTCTTTTCCCTGCATACTGTAATTAGAAATTTCATATCTGGTATATCCATAGTTTTTCAAAAGTTCTTTTGTTATGTGATACATTTCCCTGTCAGTATCTTCATCTGCGGCTTCTAATGTGCCAAGTTCCTGCATTTTATAAAATACAGTGCCTGGCTCAACAATAAGACTGTATGCAGAAATATGCTGTGGATTTAATGCTGCTATTCTGTTTAATGTGTCCTTATAGCTTTCTAATGTCTGGCCTGGTATTCCAGCCATAACATCAATATTTATATTATCAAAGCCAGTTTTTCTTAGCTTCTGGTAACTTTTATAAAAATCTTCATATGTATGTATGCGTCCCAGCCTTTCGAGTTCACTGTTATTGGCAGACTGTACGCCAAGGCTTATCCTGTTTATTCCAATTTTTTTAAATACTTCAATGTGGCTGCCTGAAATTGTGCCTGGATTGGCTTCTATAGTAAATTCTGTATTTTCATCTGTATATTTGTTTACAGCCTGTCCTATTCTAAGAAGCTGGGAAGGCTCAAGGCATGTCGGCGTACCTCCTCCTATAAAAACTGTATTAAAATATAATAATCCTGTGTTATTGTTATTATATGGGTTTTTTATACTTTTTTTTAATATCTGTTCCCATGCTGACAGTTCATTAAGAAGTGCTGTTACATATTTTTCTTTTTTCATGCTGTCTGCCTGAAATGAAAGAAAATCACAGTAAAGACACTTTCTGGTGCAAAATGGAATATGAATATACAATGACAGGCTGTAAGGTGCATTTTCACTTATTTTCATATTGTCTGCCTTTATTTGCTGTCATCATCAAGTTTTAATACACTCATAAATGCCTGTTGTGGTATCTCCACACTTCCAAACTGCCTCATGCGCTTTTTGCCTTCTTTCTGCTTTTCAAGCAGCTTCCGCTTTCTTGAGATGTCACCGCCATAACACTTTGCAAGTACATCTTTTCTCATTGCTTTAACAGTTTCCCTTGCAATTATTTTGCTGCCTATTGCTGCCTGTATAGGTATCTCGAAAAGCTGCCGTGGTATTTCTTTTTTAAGTTTCTCACACATTTTACGTCCGCGTTCATATGCAGTATCTGCATGCAGGATAAATGAAAGTGCATCTATTTCTTCATGGTTTACAAGAATATCAAGTTTTACAAGTTTTGATGGCATATAGCCTTTCATATCATAGTCAAGTGATGCATAGCCTCTTGAACGTGATTTAAGTGCATCAAAGAAATCATATATTATCTCATTTAATGGAAGCTCGTATTTTAAAAGGGCACGTGTTTCTTCCATATACTCCATTCCAATGTAAATTCCTCTTCTTTCCTGGCACAGTGTCATTATAGAGCCTACAAATTCTTTAGTCACCATAATTTCAGCCGATACTACAGGTTCTTCCATATGTTCTATTTCTGATGGGTCAGGCAGGTTTGAAGGATTGGTTACTTCTACCATACTGCCATTTGTTTTATATACATGGTAAATAACACTCGGTGCTGTTGTGACAAGGTCTAAACTGTACTCTCTTTCAAGCCTTTCCTGGATTATTTCAAGATGGAGAAGCCCTAAAAATCCGCATCTGAAACCAAATCCAAGTGCAATAGATGTTTCTGCTTCAAACTGGAGAGCTGCATCATTTAGCTGGAGTTTTTCAAGTGCATCCCTTAAATCAGGATATTTTGCACCATCTGAAGGATAAAGCCCACAGTAAACCATTGGCTGTACTTTTTTATATCCGGGCAATGCCTCTTTACATGGATTGTCTGCAAGCGTTACTGTATCACCGACACGCGTATCCTGTACATTTTTAAGGCTTGCTGTAATATATCCAACCATCCCTGCAGACAGCCCGTCTGACGGGATAAACCTTCCTGCACCAAATACGCCTGTTTCTACTACATCTGCTTTTGCACCTGTCGCCATCATAAGGATTTCCTGCCCTTTTTGGACTGAACCGTCAAATACACGGCAAAATATTATTACACCTTTATAAGCGTCATATACTGAGTCAAAAATAATTGCCTTAAATGGTCCGTTTTCATCTCCTGAAGGTGCAGGAATTTTTTCAATAATCTGTTCAAGTACCTGTTCTATATTTATACCGTTTTTAGCAGAAACCAGAGGTGCATCTGACGCATCAAGCCCTATTATGTCCTCTATCTCATCTTTTACACGTGCTGGCTCTGCACTAGGCAGGTCAATTTTATTAATAACAGGCACTACCTCTAAATCATGGTCTATAGCCAGATAACAGTTAGCAAGTGTCTGTGCTTCTATCCCCTGTGCAGCATCTACTATAAGTATTGCACCTTCACAGGCAGCGAGGCTTCTTGACACCTCATAGTTAAAATCGACATGCCCGGGTGTATCTATAAGGTTAAATATATATTCTTCACCATTACGGGCTTTATATACTATACGCACTGTCTGCGCTTTAATCGTTATGCCTCTCTCTCTTTCAAGCTCCATATTGTCAAGCACTTGCGCCTGCATCTCACGGCTTGTAAGAAGTCCTGTCATTTCAATAATCCTGTCTGCTAAAGTTGATTTCCCATGGTCTATATGGGCAATAATACAAAAATTGCGGATATGTGACTGTTCTATTTTTTCCATATGTTCCTCATTTCTGCTCTATTTTTACTGGTTGCAACATGTTTATCATAACATTATATCCCAATAATTGCAATTTTTCATTTTATTTTTCTACTTTCCCGTTAAGACCTGGTCCAGCACCTTTGCTAATGGCTCCATTGCATTTTTAGCTTCTTCTACCGTATTGTTTTCATTACCAAGTTCAATTAGAAGGAATTTTTCACGCAAGTGCATATTGTACCTGTAATTTTTTAAATACACAGGCTTTGCAAAGTCAGGATAATTCTCCATACATTTTAACTTCATCTGCAGGCTGAATGAAAGATTTGCCTGTAGGTTTTTATTATAAAGATAATCTATATTGCCTGATGCGTTTCTTGACAGCCCATTAAAAAACATAACCTGTGCAGTCCGTTTTCCATCAATTGTAGTAAGCCTGTGTACTGCATTGCCTACACCATCCCTGTGTAAATCTATTACAACTTCTATTGATGGATTCTTCTCTAATATTTCTGATATCCCTGCTGCTGCATTATTATATGCTTTATTTCTGTCAATGCTTCCATTTATTTTATCATATGCAGTTGTATCATGGATAACATTATAACCATATTTTTTACGAAGTATATATGACAGCCTGCTTCCAACACCGATAATTGAATCAGATTGCTTTCCTTTTTTACTATCTATAAACGCTTCAGAAGCACCATGTGTATGAAAAATCAAAATCTGTGGTTTATTACTTTTTTTCATAGTAACATCTTTAGAAAGCAGTTTTTCAACATTAAAAATTGAATTATCAATAGATGTTGATGAGTCTGTTATATAAAAATTTTTTAAAAGATAGGAACGGCTTTTGCTCCTTTTCAGCTTTTGTATAGTAATTAAATTATTTTTTACTTGTGGTGAAAATACTGTGCTCGCAGTATTGCCAGAACTCTTATTATCTT
Source organism: Lachnoclostridium sp. UBA7122 (assembly GCA_002493085.1). Classification (GTDB taxonomy): domain Bacteria; phylum Bacillota; class Clostridia; order Lachnospirales; family Lachnospiraceae; genus Butyribacter. The sequence continues at coordinate 11,923 of DKXQ01000198.1, read as the reverse complement.
TTTTGCTGTTGTCTTTTTTAGTTTTCCCATCGCTTTTATCCTCTGTAGCAGTATCAGAATTATCCTCAGAATCCTGCTTTGTATTTTCCTCTATATTTTCTTCTGGATTCTCCTCTATATTTTCTTCAGCACTATCTGCTACATCTTGTATTCCATTTTTTAATCTTTCATTTTCAGCAAGCATTTTTTCATAATCTTCCTCTTCCTGTATTAAATCTGCAATCTGTATATCTGAATTTTCAAAAAGCCTGTTTGTCACAGCCATATCATTACCTGCCCCGCTCCATAAAAAATTCCTGCTCCTGTATCCTGGGTAGATTGATGAAAGGCTTTTAGAGCCCTGCATAGATTTTTTATCGATATCTCCACTGTTTTCAACAAGATATGTCATAAAAGGACATGCATCAAAAATCATTTTCCACTGGAATGATGCATCATTATCACTTTGTGACAATTTCACAATATCTATATTTGACATTCCTGCATCCACAATATACTTTATAAATATATCTTGTATATTCTCCACAAGACTGTCTTTATCCCTCATAAGAGTACCTGTCCACATAGTTATCAGAATTATTATAATAATGCATGATATTGCCCATGCCGGTTTTCTGTTTTCCTTCATAATAACTAACCTCCATGCCACTTATAATGACTTAAACAGTAATGTGGAACAGTAATATAAAATTCCAGAATTGACGTTGTTATCTTATACCATAAATATGAGGCTGCCCTGTTTTCTATTCATTTTAATTTTTAAAAAAATTGTTTATGCCGCCTGAGACCAGCCCGCCAATCCAGCGTACCTGTTCATCAATATCTTTTGGTGTTACAAACAGGTTTTTTGTACTGTTGCCAGCAATGCTTTCAAGGAAAATTTGTATTTCTTTTTCTGAAAGTCCCTGTTTTTCTAAAGTTTCTTCCATACACTCACTAACTATTACAGCTGCATCTACAACTGTAGGAACACCTATTGCAATAACTGGTACTCCAAGAGTATCTTCATTGATTTTATGTCTGTTATTGCCAATGCCTGCACCTGGTGAAATCCCGGTATCTGTTATCTGTATAGTCCTGCACAGCCTGCCTATGCTTCTTGACGCAAGGGCATCTACTACCAGTATAAAATCAGGCTTTATATTTTCTACAAGTCCATTAAGCACTTCATAAGTATCCATGCCTGTCTGTGCCATAACGCCAGGAGTAATTGCACAGACGATTTTATTATTTTGTAACATTTTCTCACCAAATTCACGGACCATATGCCTGTTTACCATTACTTTTTCCATAACCACAGGCCCAAGGGCATCAGGAGTAGCAAACCTGTTGCCAAGCCCTGTAACCATAAATGTTTCTTTGTCTTTTTTTTCATGTTTCTCCTTTATCATATCTGAAAGTATATTACATATTATTTCTTTTACCTTATGCTCAAATTTTTTCGTATCTGCATCATCCATATACATACTTTTATCAGTAAACTCAATAGTAACATAATTGCCAACTGGTTTTTTCATCCAGTCTGCACCATATTCATTAACTATATTTACTGTGCTAATTCTTATACGTCCTTTCTGCACAATTTGTTCATTTAAAATGACTCCCTCAATTTCTACATTGTCCTCTGGATAACTTTCCCTTGCTTCTATAGCAAGGTCTGTTCTTTTCTCTATCATTCCCAATCCATCCCCTTTCCTGCATCTTATAGTAACAGTATCTGCATTTTTTACATTACAATTCAATCAGAAAACTTAAATTAAAAATGTATTGACACATTTGGTTATTTCTACTATTATATATAAGTGTATTTCCGTTGGATGAACCGTGTTAAGTTTAATGGAATGATTATACCACAACATATGTAAATCAAAAGTACTAACCATTTGGAGGTGTAAATAATGGCTAACATTAAATCAGCAAAGAAAAGAATTTTAATTGACCGCAGAAATGCAGAGAGAAATAAAGCTGTAAAATCCAGAGTGAAAACAGCTATTAAGCGCGTTAATACAGCTATTGCCGCTAATGATAAAGCTGCTGCTGGCACAGCGCTCACTGCAGCTGTAAAAGAAATTGACAAGGCTGCAAGAAAAGGTATCTTACACAAAAAAACAGCTTCAAGAAAAGTTTCCCGTCTTACTCTTGCTGTAAACAAAATTGCATAATTAATGTATAAAAAGAACTGCCTTTCGGTGTGGGCAGCTCTTTTTTACAGCTCTTTGTTCTAAACTGCCTGCCTATTGAAAGGGGATACATATGAAAAAACAGCAATATCTTAAATGGGATGAATATTTTATGGGAATTGCACTTCTTTCTGCTGAACGCAGCAAAGACCCAAATACAAGTGTAGGTGCATGCATAGTTAGTGAGAGTAACCGGATACTTTCTGTAGGTTACAATGGCATGCCAGCAGGATGCCCAGATGATGAATACCCATGGGAACGTACTGCCAGTAACCCGCTTGATGAAAAATACCTGTATGTATGCCATGCTGAATTAAATGCTATTTTAAATTATACAGGCACTGATATGCGCAATGCTAAAATATATACTACTCTTTTTCCATGTAATGAATGTACAAAAGCCCTTATACAGTCAGGCATACATGAAGTAATATACCTGTCTGATAAGTATTCAGATACTCCGTCAGTAATCGCCGCTAAACGTATGATGAAATCTGCAGGGGTTTCTTTCAGACAATATAAAGCTATTAACAAGGATATTGTATTAAAATTATAGTCTGGCTGTGTTACTGGTTAATCATTGCAAAAACTTTTTGTGAATATTTCCTGCTGCCTGCTATTTTAACAGCACATCTTGATTTTATATGCTTAAAAGCTTTTTTTCCAATGCTTTTAAGTTTAAGGCTTTTTATTGTAATTTTTCCAAGCATTTTACTTTTATAAAAAGCCTTTTTTCCAATGCTTTTAATATTTGTTCCAATAATTACTTTCTGCAGCTGGCCACATTTTATAAAAGCTTTTTTAGCAATAGATACTACTTTGTATTTATGTCCTTTTATTTTAATGCTGCCAGGTATTTTTGCCTTTGTAATTTTCTTTTTTGCCCTTACTACTTTAACAGTCCTTTTCTGTCTGCTGCTTTTTATAATCTTATATGTTATTCCAGATTTTGTATATTTTTTGCCAGGCTCTGGATAGACTATTGTTTCTTTGGAAATTCCATCTTTTTTATTGCTTTTTTTACTATCCGTTTTAATATCTTTATCTTGCATTATAGTGTTGCCGCTGGCAGATGTACTGCCATTATTAATATTTGTACTGCTATTACCGCTGCTATTGCCAGTAACGCTGCTTCCACTGGCCGTAATCTGGTTTCCAGCAGATGGCTTTTTATTAATGCTATTGCTGCCTGTATTTATACTGTTTACTGTACCAGTACTGTTTCCACTGTTTGTACTATTATTATTACTGTCTGTATTACTACTGTTGCTGCTACTGCCACTTGTATTGTTGCTGCCTCCTCCTGTACTATTGCTGCCACTGCCTGTACTGCTGCCACTGCCTGTACTGCTGCTGCCACTTGTATTATTGCTGCCACTGCCTGTACTGTTGCTGCCACCACCTGTACTGTTGCTTCCGCTGCCTGTACTGCTGCCGCCACTTGTACTGCTGCTGCCACCACCTGTACTGTTGCTGCCTCCACTTGTACCACTGCTGCCTCCATTTGTACTACTGCTGTTTCCACCACTTGTACTGCTGCCTGTACTGTTGCTGCCTCCTCCGCTTGTATTACTGCTGCCACCACTTATACTGCTGTTTCCACTATCTGTACTGGTGTTACTGCTGCCTGTATTTCCACTGCTGCTATTATTTGTACTATTATTTCCATCTGGTTTTTTATCTGTTTCCCCACTGCCTGCAATATCTCCTGTTCCATTATTATCTGTATCTTCTTCTTTTTTTATCCAGATTGCATATAGTGTACAATTATTGCTGCCAGAAACATCAAACCATGTATTGCCAGATGTGCTGGATTTGTCTTTGGACCAGCCGTCAAATTTGTATCCCTTCCTTTCAGGTACAGCACTAATTTCTATATTCCCACCGTCCCATACTGCATATAAATGTTTTTCACAGTCTTCCAGACAAAGGTCTGATACACTTTCACAGTCTGTATATACAGCACTGCCACTGGATGTTTCTGCCCAGCCCATAAACTTATATGCCACATTTATGCTTTTTGTGGCACATGTAGCATCTTCTGCATTTAAGTCCAGTGTAATAACTCCATTTCTTTTAAAACCATTTTCTGTAAGTTTATATGTACTGCCATATGTGCAGTTATAAAGTGGTGCTGTCCCGCCAGAAGATTCCATACTGCCATTAAAAATTATATTATATAGCGCAGGCCTGAAATACCTGTATACATTACAGTCTTCTTTTACAATTACTGATGTACAGCTGTCATAATAGAGCCCTTTATAGTATTTGCCTGCATTTTTATCACTTCCTATATCTGAACCACTGGCTTCATCATTGCAATATACTGTTGATGTGCTTGTGCCAAGAACTTTTCCATCAGGCAAATCTCCAAGAATATCTATATAATTAACATTATATGTTATACGTGAAATATCCCAGCGTGGATATATCTTTGAGTTAATGTCTATAGCATCACCAGTGCATAGTTTATATCCCTCTTGTGTATACCATCCGTTAAAACTGCATGTGTACCCGTCCATTTCATTATGCTCTGCTATAGGCAGTTTCCTTATAATATACTCATCTTCAGCACTATAATAAGCGGAGCCTTCACTTATTATACTGCAGTCATCCAGAACTGTACATATATCACCATCCTGCCCTATAACAGCTGCATCATATATATCATATATATACGAAGCACTTTCAAAGCTATACTCCGTAGATGGCAGTTCTGCCTTTGATATGCCTTTTGATGCCTGCTTTAAAAGTGAAATTGAATCATCTACCTCGTTTTCAGCCTCTGTCTGGTATGTATACTCAGCTTTTTTATATAGGGTTTTCCCTCTTTTGCACTTTTTTATTACAATGCTTCCATCTTTAGGCAGGCTGCTTTTTATGCTGTTAATATTAAGCCCGAACCTAAGCCCGGATTCTCCTTTTATAAATACAGGATTGCTGGAAGGCAGTCCTGTATCACTTACATGCCCGTCTATGTTGCTCCCTGTGTGTTCCCACTTATTGTCACTAGTTTTTTCCCAGATATCAAGCGCATAGTTAAGTATTTCTGAATTCTTCGATATTCTGGCACCTGTTATGCTTTTACCGCCAATGCTGTCATCACATGTGCCAATACCACTGTAATCATCTGGATAAGCAGCATCTGCCTTTATTATGGCAGATATCGCAGTTGCTATAAATGCTGCTATTACAGATATAATTTTAATTTTTTGTTTCCAGCTTCTTTTAAAGCTCCCATAGCTTCCCTTTTCTCTCATAAGCTTCCTTCCTTTCTTTTAGCATAACAATATCTAATCCCCCTTTAGAATTATTCCGCACTTCTTATTACTCATGTATATATAAATTATATTATAATATTTTATTATAATCAATGTCTAAAACGCACAAAAAAAGCATAAAAAGTTTATGCAGCTTTTTATGCCTGTTTGTTACTATGAACGGCATAGACCGTGAATAGTAACAATTTTTTCCCATTTACAATAAACAATACAGAGCAGCAGTGCAGCTATAAATATTATACAGCCAGTAGTGAAGCCAGGCGAAATATAAGAAAATGATATTGTGTGTTCTCCTGGTGATGTTTCTAATACCATAAATGTGCCAGCAAAAAGCTGTGGCTCAGTCTTTTTGCCATCAATTTTTACTGTCCAGCCTGCACTGCCAGGAATTGAGGTCATAATTTTTTCACCTTCCCTTACATTTATAGTGCCATAAAGTTTTCCAGCTTTGTGCTCTTCTATATTCATTCCATTTTCCTGCAGCTGTGCAAGACTGTTAGTAAGCAGGGCTGTTGACAGTTCTGCAATATTGGCCATATCAAGGCTGAAAGCTTCATTAGATTCTATACGGACTGTAACTGTCTCATCCTTTGTAAATGTGCCAAGGTACAGGGAACATTTTGTTTCAGAAGTAAAGTAATTGCCTGCAAAATTTTCATTTACGTAGACATTTGCCCAGTATGCTTCTGGAGAGGACATATAAAGATAAATGGGATTATCCGAACTTGCAGTAAATGACAGATAGCAGTTATTGCCCTGCTGGTCTGACTGGAAAGCAAGTTCTGTATAATAATTTTCTGGTATTCCGGTTATGGCATTTATAAAGTTGTTCTGGTTAGTATAAACATTGCCTGTATCAATGTCAGGTGCAGTACTGGCCACTCTTGCACTGTAAGCGATGGACAGTGCTGTATTATTGGCATAAGATGCTGAACCATATCCAGTATCTTCTAATCTGGTGTAGGATGCTGGCACACTGCGGTCAGCCAGAATATACTTTACTGCAAAAAGGCTGTCTAAAAGCTGGTTTGAACCATATCCTGAATTCCATATATGAGTCTGTGCAAGGCCAAGTTTTGGAGTAAGTATGTTAATAGCTGAGTTAAATGTAGATGAATAGTGTGTCATGCCGTTATAGCCAAGGAGCAGGGAATCGTTTTTAGAATATTCATACCCCTGGTTAATGCGGTAAAATCCACTGTCTGATGACTGGATATTTTTTACAAGCGGCTCTGTCTTATCAAGAAAAGCATTATATTCTTCCAATGTACCATATGCAAATTCGCTGTTGAGGCCATCAAGCAGCAATGTGCCATTACGTCCCATATCATAGGAATTTCCTGCCAGAATAACAGCTAAAATAATAAAAGTGGCGTAGCCTGGAATCTTCTTTTCTAAAAACAGTTTTCCTATATCTGTCTCCGTTATAATAATACACACAGACCTTATAGCCATATACAATATAACAAAACTGAAAAGAAATGCATACCGGTATGGAAACCATGTCGGATACTGGAATCCATGCCATGCTATATCAAGTTTTACATAATAAAAGCTAAACCAGAAAATCCCAATAATAACAGCAGCACCAATTTTTTCACGGATGGCAATCCTGCGCAGTAAAAAAAATGCAACAGCCAGTGTAAGAGCCAGATAGCCACAGTAAATTGCTGGAAGCCCGCTGTTTGTAATACTGTCATATACGCCATTGGTAAATTTGCCTAATAAGTCTGAAAGCTTTTCAAAATTGGTAGTGTTATCTGGCATATAACTCTGGTTTGAGAGTTTACCATCCAGTAAATCTTTTAATACTGGAATAATAAGTGGTGCTGGCAGAAGTATTGCAAGCACAGAAGAAATAGTAAAGTGCAGCGTATTTTGCAGGCACTGCCTTAATTTATCTTTTGAAAGCACGCACAAAATACGGTATATAAAATACAGGGCGGCAAAAATTCCTGTCATATAACCTGTATAATAATTGCAGATAAAAAGGGCAGCAAGCATTATAATGTAAAACATTCCTTTCCCGCCATGCAGTATCTTTTCTACACCAAGAATAACCAGTGGGAGAAATATTACACCATCCATCCACATTGGACAAAGTGAATACACCATATTGTAGGAAAGCAGTGCATAACTGGTGGAAAATAACAGCATGATAAAACCAGTGCCATTACAGTGTTTTTTCCAGAGGTAACTGGCAAAAATAGAAAATGACAACCCGCAGAGTCCCAGCTTAAGTAATGTGAGAACCAGTATTCCTGCTGCCAGATTCCTAATAGAAAAGAAAAGAGTAATAAAAGATAGCGGGCTTGCCAGATAATAAGCAAACAGGCCAAGATAGTTTCCACCCATTGAACGTGACCATGAGAAAAAAATGGAATCATCCGATGAAGCTATATTTCTGAGTGAAGCATAAAACTCCAGATATTGCCCCTTCATATCCATAATAAACAAAGTTTTATCCCCAAATGGATAAAATCCTGATTTGTACATAATAATCAGGAATATTGTCACTGGGATAGAGAAAGACAGCATATAAAACATTGCATCTGTTCTGTTTATTTTCTTTTCCATAATTTACGGTCATTCCTTTTCTTTTACAATATAGATGGGTCTGTGTTTTGCTTCCAGATATGTTTTAGAAAGATACATACCCATAATTCCCATACACAAAAGCTGTATGCCGCCAAGTAGTGTAATTACACACATAGTGCTTGGCCAGCCAGAAACCGGGTCACCAAAAATAAGCGCACGTATAAATATAAATAAAACTCCAATAAAGGAAAATAGACAGCACAAAAGTCCCATAAATGATGCAATAGACAGTGGTACAGTGGAAAATGCCACAATCCCTTCTAAAGAATAGCGGAATAATTTCCAGAAGCTCCATTTAGTTTCTCCTGCACACCGCTTTACATTTTCAAAACCAATCCACTTGGTTTTAAATCCTACCCATCCAAAAATCCCCTTGGAAAAGCGGTTATATTCACCAAGACTTAAAATGCTGTCAGCCACCTCCCTGCGCATAAAACGGAAATCCCTTGCACCATCTACTATATCTGCATCTGATATATGGTTAATTAACCTATAAAACATCCGTGCAAAAAATGAGCGTATGGGCGGTTCTCCTTTGCGGTCAACCCTCCTTGCAGCAGCACAGTCATAACCTTCTTCTTTTACTGCGGCATACATTTCTTTTAGAAGAAATGGAGGGTCCTGAAGGTCTACATCCATAATTGTAATATAGTCTCCTGATGCATGTTGAAGGCCTGCAAAAATTCCAGCTTCTTTTCCAAAATTCCTTGAAAATGAGATATAGTGCACATTAGGGTTTTTACTCCGTATTTCCTTAATAACAGACAGTGTGGCATCACTGCTTCCATCATCAATAAACCAGAACTCAAAATCAAGTTCTGGCAATGCATCTGCTGTACTTAACATTGTTTCATAATAAACTGGAACCGCTTCTTCCTCATTCATACAAGGTACAATAACGGAACACAACTTCTTGTCTGTGGTCATTTATATTCCTCGTTTTAATAGTTACAATTTAGTCTTTGTTATCTTTCTTTTTATGGCTTAAAACATAATTCCAGATATCATCCTTTAATTTATCCCATGCCTGTGTATTATTTACATAGTAAAGCGGGCACATCTTGCCAGTTATATCATAATGCCGTATAACTGAGTCCCTGTTTAACCCATATTTGCCACATAGCCATGCTGTAAGATGGACAAGCGACTTATATGTACTTTTGGAAAATTTGCCTTTTTTGCCACGGTGGCAACATTCTATTGAAATAGTATCAGAATTTCTGTTGTTTGATGCGTAGGCAAGTTCATTTAGTGGTATGCATTGGATAATAGTACCATCAATACCTATAATATAATGGCTGCTTACTTTATTGGCATTTGTATCAGGCTCATCTTTCCTGCTTTCAAAATAGTTCCTGTTCGCCTCTGCATCTGTGCCTGGGTTTGCAGTGTAATGTATAACTATTCCATTGACACTGCCAAGCGCTATGCCAGGTCTTGAATTGACGTTTTGTGTCAGAAGCATTTCTTTTACAGGCGGGCTGTCAATATCATATAGGGAATACTCCTGTATCTCTGTTTTACTGCCTGTCCTGCCACCTGTTATAATTTTGGCTACTATGCTTAGAATTGCCAGGACAGCTACAAAGGATACAGAAATAACTATTGCAATCCTTTGCAGCCGGTGCTTTTTAATCATCTGCTACGCTGTAGTTAGGGGCTTCTTTTGTAATATGGATATCGTGCGGATGGCTTTCCTTAAGTGAAGCGGCTGATATCTTTACAAACTGCCCTGTCTCCTGCAGCGTCTTTATATCAGGTGCACCACAGTAACCCATGCCTGAACGCAGTCCTCCCATAAGCTGGAATACTGTATCTTCTACAGTTCCTTTATATGCAACACGTCCTTCTACGCCTTCTGGAACAAGCTTCTTGGCATTTTCCTGGAAATAGCGGTCTTTACTGCCATTCTCCATAGCAGCAATTGAACCCATGCCACGGTAAACCTTGTATTTACGTCCCTGGAATAACTCAAATGTTCCCGGGCTTTCATCACATCCTGCAAATATGCTTCCCATCATGCAGACACTTGCACCAGCAGCAATTGATTTTGTCATATCACCTGAATACTTAATGCCTCCATCTGCAATAATTGGTATGTTGTACTTTTTAGCTGCTTCATAACAATTCATAATAGCTGTAATCTGAGGTACACCTATGCCTGCAACAACACGTGTTGTACAGATAGAGCCTGGCCCTATGCCTACTTTCACACAGTTTGCACCTGCTTTTATAAGGTCTTCTGTAGCAGAAGCTGTTGCAACATTACCTGCAATAATCTGTAAATCTGGATATGCGTCACGTACCATTTTTACTACTTTAATAACATTAGCACTGTGCCCATGTGCAGTATCTATTACAATACAGTCCACATGTTTTTTAACAAGGGCATCTACGCGTTCAAGAATATTTGCAGTTACACCAACAGCAGCACCACATAAAAGCCTGCCCTGTGAATCCTTTGCAGCAAGTGGATACTTAATCTGCTTCTCAATATCTTTAATCGTAATAAGCCCTGTAAGGTTGCCGTCATCATCTACTAATGGAAGCTTTTCCTTTCTTGACTTTGCAAGTATCTGCTTTGCTTCATCAAGTGTAATTCCCTGTTTTGCAGTAATAAGCCCCTCCGAAGTCATGGACTCTTTTATTTGCTTAGTAAAATCTGTCTCAAACTTTAAATCACGGTTTGTTATAATACCAACAAGCTTCCTGCCCTCAGTTACAGGGACACCTGAAATCCTGAATTTTGCCATAAGATTGTTGGCATCTTCAAGTGTATGTTCAGGAGATAAATAAAATGGGTCCGAAATTACACCATTTTCTGAACGTTTAACTTTATCTACCTCGTCAGCCTGCGCCTCAATGGACATGTTCTTGTGAATAATTCCAATTCCGCCCTGACGTGCCATAGCAATTGCCATGCGGTACTCTGTTACTGTATCCATGCCAGCACTCATCATTGGAATATTAAGCTTAATAGTTTTTGTCAGGTTAGTTTCCAAAGAAACCTGGCCGGGTATAACTTCTGAATACTGTGGAACCAATAATACATCATCAAATGTAATTCCTTCACCGATAATTTTACCCATTGGATGAACCTCCTTTTTATAATTTAAGTTTTTCTAATTAATTAAACACGCAGGAAACCAGCAAAAGCCCCTGCGTGCATTGTTCACTAACATTTTGGGATTGTAAATATCCGCCCGGTTTTTAAAAATACCATTTGATATATTGGTTTAGTATACACTACCCTGGCTTACATTGTCAACATTGAATTTTGCTTCTGCCCTTAAATTTCATATTCTCAATAAGCTTCTCATCTGGTGTAAATTTAATTCTTTCACTGCCCTTTTCAGTACGTGAAATTGCAATAAAATGCTTGTCTCCGCTATTTCCTGATGAATAGTCAGACAAAGGAAGATTCTGGTATGGGTTTAATGCTGGTGAATTTTCTGGAGCAACCAGGTCTATTTTTTCAAGGTCTGTCCTCTTTTTATTTTTGCGCTTATTGCCTCCTATTATACAGTCAAAATCAATCTGCCCGTCAACAAATACATACTCATATGCAATATCTTTTGAAGGCAGGAAATAAATAATTGCAATATCAACAGCTAAAACCACAATCAGCCCTGGGATATACTGTAATACGAATAAATCAACAAAAGCCAGGACAAAGCATAGTGCTATAAGCCCTATCCTTGCCATTGTACGCTGCTGTGATGGTCTTGCCTTTAAATATGTCTCTGAATACAGTTCTTCCATTTTATGCTCCCTTCTTTTGAATTTAAGTTATTTATATATTGTCATATTTCATGTCATTTGTAAAGTATAAATAATTTTTCTGGATAGTGTAACTTTACCTGG
>DKXQ01000104.1 GCA_002493085.1 Lachnoclostridium sp. UBA7122 | reverse complement strand
AAATTTTTTTACTCGTCAAGGCTGGTTTTGTGCCAGCAAAATAGCATTGGGAATTTTTTAAACCTGTATTCCATATGAAACTGTTGTCTGCTTAAGCTTTTCCAGTGCCTGCATTATTTCTCCTGCCTGTTCATAAGTAATTTTATCAGGTTTTGCCTTTACTATGCGTTTCCTAAGTTCTGACATATCAGCTTTAAGGTTTGAGCGCACACTTCTGTCAAACTTCTTTCCCATATCATGGTAGGCCTGTTCCACTTTATACAAATAAGCTTCTGCATTATTTCTTATATCAACTGCTTCTCTATGTGCTGCTTCTTCTGACGCATACATCTGCGCATCCCTTTCTGCACGTTCAATTTCTTCTTCTGTAAGGTTTGAGCTTGATGTAATCGTAATATTCTGCTGCCTTCCTGTGCCTAAATCCCTGGCAGACACATTTACAATGCCATTGGCATCTATATCAAAGCTTACTTCTATCTGTGGCACACCTGCAAGTGCCCTTTTTATGCCTGTAAGCCTGAAGTTGCCAAGCAGTTTGTTATCCCTTGCAAACCGTCTCTCCCCCTGCAGTACCTTTATATCTACAGAAGTCTGAAAATTGCCAGCTGTTGTAAATATCTGGCTCTGCCTTGTTGGAATTGGCGTATTCCTGTCGATAAGCTTTGTGGCAACACCACCTATTGTTTCTATCGAAAGTGAAAGAGGTGTAACATCCATAAGAATAATATCACTGGCTGCACCTGCCACTATCTCCCCGCCAAACTTACTGCCCTGTATACATGCACCAGCAGCAACACATTCATCAGGATTAAGGTTTTTACATGGTTCTTTGCCTGTTATGCTCTTTACAACTGCCTGTACTGCCGGAATCCTTGTAGAGCCGCCTACAAGGATAACTTTGTCAAGGCCTGCTGCTGTTATCCCTGCCTGTGCAAGCGCATCAAGCACAGGCTGCCTGGTTCTGTTTACTAAGTCCTCTGTAAGCCTGTCAAAGACAGCCCTTGTAATATTTATATCCATATGCTTTGCACCGCCTTTGCCACTCCATAAAAATGGAAGGTTTACATTGGCCTGTGTAAGCTGTGAAAGTTCCTTCTTAGCTTTTTCTGCAGCTTCACGTATACGCTGGACTGCTACAGCATCTTTTTCTATCTTAATCTTTTCTGTCTTTTTAAACTCCTGTATAAGATACTGTACTATGCGCTCATCGAAATCATCACCGCCAAGATGGTTGTCACCTGAGGTTGCAAGCACTTCGATAAGATTGTCACCTATTTCTATTACAGATACATCAAATGTACCACCACCAAGGTCATACACAAGAACTTTCTGGCTCTCCCCATGGTCAAGCCCATAAGCAAGGGCAGCAGCAGTAGGCTCATTTATAATTCTTCTGACATTTAATCCTGCAATCCTTCCTGCATCCCTTGTAGCCTGCCTCTGTGAATCATTAAAATATGCAGGCACAGTAATAACTGCATCAGTTATACTTTCACCAAGGTAGTCCTGTGCATCTTTCTTAAGTTTCTGCAGTATTATAGCTGATATTTCCTGTGGGGAATACTTTTTTCCGTTGATATTAATACGGTAATCATTGCCCATCTGCCTTTTAATTGAAAATATAGTCCTGTCTGCATTAACTGCCGCCTGCCGCTTTGCAGCTTCTCCCACAAGCCTTTCCCCGCTGTCAGTAAATGCAACAGCCGACGGCGTTGTCCGGCTCCCTTCTGGATTAGTGATAATAACAGGAGCACCTGCTTCCAGAATTGCAACACAACTGTTAGTAGTACCTAAATCTATACCAATAACCTTTCCCATATAAAATACTCACCTCACTAAAAAATGAAGCCAGACAAATTTTGCAAAATGCCTGACTTCATTATTTTATAACTATATTATCAGTAAGTATATAAAATAAGTGTAAATTATTCTAAATTTTTATTACTATGATGCTGTACTCTGTCTGTATTCAAGACGTAATTTATCAGTTAAAAGTGCCATAAATTCAGAATTAGTAGGTTTTCCCCTGCCAGCACACACTGTATTTCCAAACACTTCTTCCAATGTTTCAATATTGCCTCTGCGCCATGCAACTTCTATAGCATGGCGTATTGTGCGTTCTACGCTGCTTGATGTAGTTTTATATTTTTTTGCTATCGCAGGATATAAAAATTTTGTAATATAATGAAGCATATTTCTGTCTTTAAACGCCATTATAATTCCTTCACGTATATACTGGTATCCCTTAATATGTGCAGGAATACCTATTTCCAAAAGTATATTTGTAACATCCATCTCAAGGTCTCCTGAATATGTATATCCCTTTTTAGAGCCTGTCTTATTAGGTCTGCTGTCTTTCTTTTCTGGCACAGCGGGCTGTTCTTCTTTTTTAGAAGGTATTATTCCATATTTGCTTTCTACCATCTGGTACATACGCTTAATCAGCATCTGACCTGATACTGGTTTCATCATATAATAATCTGCACCACTCTGGATAGCCCGTTCTACAAGATTCTCCATGCGTAAAGCTGTTTCTACAATAAAGATAGGCTTATTCTTCTGGCTGCCGCTATTTACCTCTTCTAATATCCCAATTCCGTCAACACCCGGAAGAATCATATCCATTACAACAATATCTACCCTCTTTTGTTTAATTGCTTCAAGTGCTTTACTGCCATCACCTGTTGAAAGCACCACTTTCATTCCCATGCCCTCCATAATCTTCTTTTTGCTTTCACGGTCTTGTACATTACTATCTGCTATCACAACGTGCAAATCAACATTTTCCATTTTTACCTTCCTTTCCGCCTTTTTCTATAGCTTTTTTAATATGTCTTCTAATTTATATTACATTTCTACATTATATATGTACTATTCAAATTATTAATGTAAAGATAAATTAAAGCATACAAGAATAAAGAGGAATTTATTAATAATTAGTTAACGAATTATTAATAAATTTGAAGATATTTGTCTAAAAGTGCAGCCCTGCTTTCAGCCCAGCTATATTCCATCATATATTCGCCAATATATCTGTCAGCTGCCCTTTTATCCCCGTTAAGCATATTATATAAATCACATTCAAACTGGTCTGTATCAAGACATTTTACACTTCTTGACGACACAAGCATATCACTAATGCCATTATCCTTTAACTCTTTTTCTAAAGTTTTACAAATTTTGCTGCATAAATTCTGTGTCGAAACATCATTAGGCCTGTCTTCCCATAAAGTTCCAATAATCTGGTCACTTGTAACTGTGCCACCCTGCCTGTCAATAAGCAGGGCAAGAAGTTCCTTTGCCTTTGCACTTTTAAACATTACTGGTTTTCCAGATACAAATAGATCAAAATATCCAAAAGTCCTTGCAAAAACTTTCTTCTTTTTTCTCTTTGATAAAAGCATCACCATTTCAACAGCGTATCCTAATGATTCGGGTGTACATGGTTTCTGGAGATATGCTGCAGCACGCAGGTTTATTGCATCCATTGGAAATACAGGGTTTCCTGTTATGTATACAAGAGCAGTATCTGGCACCTTTCTTTTTATCTCACTTCCCAGAGTTATGCTATTTATCCCCTGCATGTCCACATCAAGTATTACAAGGTCAACTTTATTGCCTTCAATATATTTTAATGCTGCCCTGCCATCACTAAATACATTTACAATATCAAGGTTTACGACATTATTGGCTGTAAACCTGATTGCTTCAACTGTTAATTTCTCATCATCTACTAATATAGCTTTCATCTTCCAACCTCCATATCTTTATACGCTATACAGAAATCCTGTGACAAAGAGCATTTTAAATCAAAAAAATAACGCTCATAGAAGGGAGCGTAAAGATGATATCCTCTAAATTGTATTCTGCATGCACACATAAACCCCCGCCTATTCTGTCAGTATCTTTTTCCATAGCAAACATAAATAAAAATCCACATGCCAAATTCATGTATTTATCATACTATCTCTTTTAAAATCCGTTGTCAATTATTAAAGTTGTCAAAACATAGTCTTTTTGTTTATATTTTCGACAAATAATGTAACTACCACTTTTAACATAGTAATTATCAAACAATGACTCTTTTCAGATAGTGTAACTTTACCTGGG
>DKXQ01000031.1 GCA_002493085.1 Lachnoclostridium sp. UBA7122 | reverse complement strand
CTCAAAAGTTGTAAAGTGGTGATAATATACATATTTTGAGAGGTTAAGCTTGTACCTTGTACATTATTTTCTGGTAATCTGTAATAAGCTTCAAAAATAAATATAAATGATATCAGATAAAGAATACATGCAGGTATTAAAACAAGTTTTTCTAAATGTTTATTTTTGGGTTCACTATTTTCCATAAGATAGCAAAAACGTTTGCGTAAATCAGAACTATGGCTGTGCAAAAAACTAATTGTTGTTGAAAGTGGCAAATTACTTTCTTGGTTATCTACGCTATACTGTTCTACTTTTAAAAGGCAAAACAGATACTTTTGTACTTTTTCATGTCCTTTTTCAATTACTGAGGAATCAACACGGAGTTCAAATAATAAATTACTTTGTTTTTTTAATGGGTAACAAAGTAGATTCCACCAATAAAACAAATATAAAATTTGCAGACCAAATTTTAATGTTAAGTCATGATGTGTGATATGTGATAACTCATGTCTGAATATAAGTTCGTTTTCTTCTTCATTTAATTCAAGGTCTCTTGGTATCAGTATGTAATACTTCAGGCCATATTGAAATACCGATGGACTTGGTATTACTGGAAGCCTTATAACAATTATTTTTTCCTGTAATTTCTTTTTTGGGCATAATTTATTCATCAGAGGAACATAGTCATTTGTAACAACACTGCCATACTCCTGAATATACTTATACATCTTTTTTATAGAATTGATATAATCCAAAAGTAATATAAAAAATACGATAATCCATATTAATACAAGAAATTCCCAAATGGAATAGTTATGTCCAAATAACAATATTCTGGGATGTTGTATGTAGACCAGAATTTTTGAAAAAATTGCTGGCAGTTTAAGAGTTATGGCAATTTTAACAAATTCAAAGGGAATTGCCATGCGGACAAAAATCAATATACAAAATGCACCCAATATATGAAGGCCAAATCTATATAATATGGATTCTTTTAAAAATATAAGTGTTAAAATAGCTATAAGTATATTACTTGTTAATATTGCCATTAGTACACTGGCAAGCTTAAAATCTAACAATTTATCTGCCTCCTGTATATATGTATGTCTGGAAAAATATGTATATATTATATCTTTTAAATGTCTAAATGTCAAACGAAATTTATCGTTTAGTAAAAATATTTTAATTATATTCCAGTTTAAGCAAGTGAAGGACGCAGTGGCACATAAAACCTGAAAAGACCAGATTTAAGCACCATTGCGTCCAAATGATACTATCATAGTTAAAAATTATATTTTGCGATACCATAAATAGGAATAGTAATAATGTTTCCTGTTTTTTCTCCATGAGTATCACCTTTGGCATATAATACATAATCTACTTTCTTTTTCTTTAAGAGAGATGATACTGTCTTTCCATTGTTTTTTCCTGCTTTTACTTCTATTGCATAAGTTTTCTCAGATTTTATTGTTTTTATAAAAAAATCAATTTCTCCGTTTCCAAATGTTGCAAAGGCAGGGGTTTCTAATGCTATTTCACTTGGGTGTGTAATTCTGCCTCTAAGGTTAAGGTATACGAAATTTTCATTTATGATACCTGATATTACAGATTTTGGACAACCTGCTTTTTCTAAAAAATAATTTGTAAGTCCAGTATCCATAAAATAACATCTTGCTTTTGCTTTAAAGTCCAAAATATTACATTCTGGCAATTTACCAGCAAAGCCAATAATTCCAGAGCTATAAAGCCAGTCAACTGCTCTGTTGGCAGATGCTTTTGATATATTACTTGAATATTCGTTCACAACTATGCCCTGTAGTTCTTCACTAAAGCTGTCTTTGTCAAATCCTTTTTTTTCTTTTGCAAGAATCCGTGCTACACTTAAAAAGATATTTTCATAAACTGCACTGTCTAATATATCTGCAAAATATCTTTTGCTTTCATTAGTAAATAAATGGATAATTTTAACCAGTTCTGCCTGACAGTCCTGAACAGATGGTTTTTCCAGATATTTTAAAACAACATTTGGATATCCGCCAATCTGGCAGTAACTGTTATATAACATTTGTAGTTCCTGGTAAAGTTCTGTGCTGCTTTCACCGTAAAGATTCATTTGTTCATAAATATTATACTTATTAAGAGCAGTAAGGAATTCTTCAAAATCCAATGTATGGATTTCAATGGATTCCAGGTCACCAGAAGAATACTTAAAGTTTTTATTCAGGATTTTTCCCAGATAACTTCCCAGAACTATAAAATCACTTTTTAATGTATGGGCAAATTCACGTATACGGTTATATATATCTGCGGATTCTTGTATTTCATCTATTATAACAACTGTATCTTCGGAATCTTCAAATGCGGGTTCATGCCATTTAATTAATTCATACATGGGATTTTTATACTTTTTGCCTGTTTTCATTTCATACCTCAATTCATGATAATGTTCCAAAAACAGCTCACCTGAAAAATCTAAAAGGTTAATATATACTTTTTTTCTGTACTGTTCATCTGCAAATTTATTTACAATATATGTTTTGCCTGTCTGTCTGGCACCAGATACTTCTAAAGCAGAATGTCCCGTCTGTTTTTTCCATGCTGCCAGCATATCATATGCTTTCCGCTTCAAATACATATCAGTTTCTCCCCTTAAAATTCTTCCATATCACTTGTAAGTGGTTCAAAACATGGTGTGCCCGTTTCTGGAAGTTTTTTTTCTGTCCTGGCTGCTGCCATAGCTTCTTTACAGAAATAATCTTGTGCACATAGTTTTTCTGTTCCAGGTTCTATATCTGGAATTATATAGCTTCCATCAGGCTGCATTATCCTTGCTTTGGTATTATCTTTTAGCTGTATATCAAGTATGTGTATAACTTCTTTCTTTAATTCTTCATCTTCCACAGGGAAAAGTATTTCTACACGTTTATCCAGATTGCGAGGCATCCAGTCAGCGCTGCCCATAAATACCTCTTCAAACCCATTGTTATGAAAGTAAAATATGCGGCTGTGTTCAAGGAAATTTCCCACTATCGAACGGACAGTTATATTTTTGCTTATGCCAGGTATGCCTGTTTTAAGACAGCATATTCCACGTATTACAAGATTTATTTTTACACCTGCTGCTGAAGCTTCATAGAGTGCTGCAATTATGCCCTGGTCACAAAGGGAATTCATCTTTGCTTTAATAAAGGCTTTTTTGCCTGATTTAGCAAATTCAGTTTCACGTTTTATAAGGGATATAAAACGGTCACGCAGCCATATAGGTGCTATTGCAAGTTTATTCCAGAAAGCCGGTTCTGAATATCCAGAGAGCATGTTAAATACCGCAGTGGCATCTGCGCCTATAGCTTTCTGGCACGTCAAAAGCCCCATATCAGTGTAAATTTTGGCTGTACTGTCGTTATAATTGCCTGTCCCAAGATGTACATAACGCCTTATTCCATCTTCTTCTTTGCGTACTACAAGTGTAATCTTACTGTGTGTTTTTAAACCTACAAGGCCATATATAACATGACATCCTGCCTGTTCAAGCTTTCTTGCCCAGATAATATTATTTTCTTCATCAAATCTTGCTTTTAATTCTACAAGCACAGTTACCTGCTTGCCATTTTCGGCAGCGGCGGCAAGGGAAGCAATAATAGGGGAGTTGCTGCTTACACGGTACAGGGTTTGTTTAATTGCAAGCACATCTGGGTCTTTTGAAGCCTGCCTGACAAAGTTTACAACAGGTTCAAATGTTTCATATGGATGGTGAAGCAGTATATCGTGTTCACGTATCTGTTCAAACAGATTGCTATTACCATCAAGGTATTTAGCAGGCTGTGGTGTATAACTATTTTTGCGCAAGCTGCTAAATCCGTCTATTTTGTCAAATTTGGACAGAAATGTAAGGTCAAGTGGACCATTAATTTTAAATATGTCTTCTTCATTTACCTGTAGTTCATTTTTTAATGTCTTAAGCAGACGTTTATCAATTCCATCTTCAACTTCAAGACGTATGGCTTCACCACGCTGGCGCTTTTTAAGCTGTCTTTCAATTTCCATTAGAAGGTCTGCAGCCTCATCTTCTTCAATATCAAGGTCTGCATTTCTCATAATCCTATAAGGAAATGCTGCAAGAACTTCATAATTTATAAAAAGTTTCTCTATATTTTTTTCAATAATCTGTTCAAGAAGAATAAATGTTTTCTGGATATTTCCACTTGAAGGAATTTCTACAAAACGTGGCAGCACAGATGGAACCTGGACTGTTGCAAAGTCAATATCTCCAGTGTCTATGCTGTTTTTCTTCTTATTATAATGTGACATGTAAAGTTCCCGGAATTGTGCATTGTTGTTCTTATCTGAACCGGTTTTTACTTTGATTACTGCACCTATATTTAATGTTTTATTACGTATAAGCGGAAAAGGTCTTGATGAGTCTACAGCCATAGGAGTGAGGACTGGAAGTACTTCAGACTGGAAAAATTCATCAATATATGCCGACTGGTCTTCATTTAAGTCTTCATAATATGAAATTATTTTTATTCCGTTATCCAATAGGCCAGGAATAACTTCACTATTATAAATATTGTACTGGTCTTTTACAAACTGGTGTGTCTGTATATTTATTGCAGCAAGCTGTTCTAAAGGTGTCATTCCTGCAATATCTTTTTTCGTATAATTGACCTGCACCATGTCTTTAAGTGATGCAACACGTATCATAAAAAATTCATCAAGGTTAGAAGCTGTGATTGCAAGGAAACTCATCCTGTCAAAAAGAGGACGGTTTTTATCCTGTACTTCGCTAAGTACACGGTAGTTGAATGAAATCCAGCTCAGTTCACGGTTATAAAAATACTCAGGTTTACAATAAATATTTTTTTCTGCCATATAATCCTCCATTCAAATTGTGTTAAAATTGTTTTTTCTGTTTAAGTACAGGCTTTATGCCATATACTTCTTCAAAAAAGTCGGAACATTTTTTAAATATGCCCTGTTCAAGTGTAATGTCGTAAAGTGTTTTACCAGTTATAACCAGTTTGCTGTCTTGCAGCTGTACAGTTGTATTCTGGAACTTCTGGCGGTGGCTTCTGTCCATCGCAATTGCCAGCCGTAATATTGCATTGAGTTTTGCTGCCATTATATAGTCTTCTTTTGTAAGTGAATCAGTTATATCCGCATAATTTGGAAATCTCTCATTTGGATACCTGATAATATTTGCAATCATTATACGTTCCCTTTGTGAAATTCCTATGATTTCAGTGGACATAACTATTTTATATGAATTTTCACCAACATCATTTAAATCGATAAATTTTCCGCAGCTGTTAAGTATAGCAGATATCTGCAATATAAGCCTGTCACGTTTTGTAAGATGGTTATGTTTCTTTAATGTATCAAATATCTTGAGTGAAATATCTTCTATATTGTTATTATGGTCAATTTCACACTTATACCGTCTGGCGATATTGCGTGAAGCAGATACCATGCTTTCGGCAAAATTGTGCGCAGGTGTTATCTTTTCTTTGCGTTCTGCAAAGTCGGCTGCCATGCCATCACATAATGTTATACCTGAAAGCCATATTTGTTCTGCTGTTGTTTCTTCAAACATAATGTGGAAAATCATTGCAATAGGAAGTAAAAGAGCCGTCCTGTCAGGTGGTGTGTCCAGTTCTTTGGAAAGTTCTTCAGGGCTTTGTGAAGTTATCGCCTGATAGAATTCTTCATATTCCTGCCTGTTGATAGAATCTTTTTTCTTGCCTTTTGCATCAAATGGCTGAAGGTTGCCAAAGTGATGTACACTTAAATATTTTACAAAGCTTGTCAGCTGGTTTCCGACAGCAATAATATTTTTAACCTCATAATCTGGAATATAAAGTGATACAAAATTATGCAAATCATTGGCTATATATTCATAAACAAGGTTCTGGTAACTGTCTGTCCTGGTTTTCATATCCTGCAGTACTTCGTTAATCCTTAGAGAACCAAGCAGGATATTCTGGGATATTACAAGGTCATTTTTATCAAAAAGCGAAAGCTGTATGCTGCCGCCACCAACATCTACAAGCAATGTACCTTTCTGTATAAGTTTGTGGAATGAATTTTCCCTGAGTGCGATTGATTTATAGCAAAGATATCTCTGCTCTGAATTATTGAGGATTTTAATAAGGAAACCTGTACGCTGTTTGACCTGGTCAAGCACGATTATGTTATTGTCTGCTTCACGCAGTGCGCTTGTAGCAGTAATCATATAGTCAGTAATGGCATATTCTTTCATTTTAGCAGAAAAGCCATTTAAAATATTGCAAAGTTTATCTATAGTATGGTAGCTTATATGCTGTGTGGAATATGTCTCAAGCCCGAGCCTTGCGGTATGGTGTACAGATTCGATTTCATGGACACCGTATTTTTTGGAAACCTCATAAATACGCAGGACTGTTTCATGTGAACCAACATCTATCGCTGCAAAAATTGTGACTGCCATGTGAATACCTCCGTTTAAATATTTTATATCTAATATAATAATTTTAATGCATTTTCGTTAAAAATACTAGTTTTATTTTTTGATAGTGTAACTTTACCTGGATATACGAAAGTTTAAATATATT
>DKXQ01000140.1 GCA_002493085.1 Lachnoclostridium sp. UBA7122 | reverse complement strand
ATAGGTTAAATATAACAACAAAAGGCTGCTGTGTCAAGCTTCGTTTTGCGCTGTTTTTGGCGCATTACGGCTCTTTTAATTGTATTATATGGTATAACATGTGATATGTCAAGACCGGTATGGTATTTTTTACTTCTCTAGCTTATTCCTGATTTATATATTGAGGATCTGTATCGTACACAATTCTATAATCTAAATTGGAAAAATCACCTTCTGTACCACCAAAATAAATATATAAACAAGTATATTCTATGTTGCCATTTTCATCAAATCTTGCCCGTGGTTCAAATTTGTAATAAAAATCGTCCACAACTACTGTTATAGTAAATTTATGAGTTATCTCTTTTCTATAAATATTCTTTATTCTATAATCAAACCTTATGTCCTTCTCCTCTCCATTCTCTTGAATGATCTTGTCCTTTGTAAATGTTATCGTATCTTTGGAAGAAGAATACCATTTTTTATAATAGCTTTCACTAATGCTGTCTTCTATTTGCTGATTTGTCAGTCCATACTTATCTACTATACTTGAATACTTTTCACCTAATTTGTAATTCTCATAAAAGTAATAGCCGGCAGCCCCAATTATAAGTGTAACAATTATGCAAACAACTGCAATAATACACATCTTTTCCGTTTTTTCTTCACTGTCAGATGAATCCGGAATGATATAAGTATTGGTTACCGCCGTTTTCTGCCAATTGTTATTGTTTCCATCAAACATAGCTTGAGGCTTATCTATCTTGAATTTGAGCCCACAATACTCACACTCGGTTGCATTATCATCTATATTTGTTCCGCACCTTGAGCATATCATTTTATTCTTTCCTCTCTTTTGCAAAATTATTTTAACTCAATATGTGACAGTAATTTAAAACAAGATTTGAAAACTTAGTTAAGTCAGTAATCAAAGCAAATCAAAAATATTAAATAAATACTTTTAATGGTCTTTCTTTTATTCATATAAACAATTCTTCTTTAAATATAGTAAAACTGTAGGTTTACGAATAATGGCGTTTCTTTAATTTGTAGATACCATTATATTCACCACCTTTTGTGATGACAATTTTCTTTTTATAAACCCGAAGTCTCATCTTACCAGATTTATATTTGTTTTTACTAACTTGTTTCATGTTTCCCTTTTTCCATACATTCATTCCACCAGACAGCTTATAATAATAGTAAATTGTGAAAGTTCCCTTTACCTTACCCTTCCGTGAAGAAAATTGATTTGTCTTTAATACATAATATTCGCCCTTGCCTATTTTCTTCCGGTACTCTCCTGCAAAGTAGAGATTTTTACTTTTTGCGTCCGCTTTCTCTGCCGGAATCATTGTGATGCACATTGTAAGCATCAAAATAATTGCCATTGCAATCTTTGTAAATTCTTTCATAGACTTTTCCCTCCTACTCATTCAAATATTTAGTCCGACGGTCTGTCATATAACAATTCATGTTCCCCATCGCCTGAGGCTCCGTCATAAACTTTAATATAATCATATTCCTTTTCGCCAGCATAATTTCTTTTTGTATATGGTTCAATTCTTCCGTATTTACCATTGCAAAATATAATCATAGTAAATATCTCATCATTACTGCTTCTGTAAATTCTTGTGACCTTGTAACTATCTTTTTCTTCACCTTTATTATAAATCATCTCGTCTTCCGTAATTGTCAGAGTATCTCCTGAAACCATGTACCAAGTTTTGTAATAATAACTACTAATATTATTTTCTATCTCCATATCAGTCAATCCATAATTATCTGAAATTTCTGAGTACTTTTTATCTATCTTATTTTTTTCATAATTTTGATAGAGGACAATTCCGAACACAATAGCTAAAATAATAATAAGTCCAACAATAAAGCCTACTGCTATATTTGTCAATGATGGATTCTTTCCAGTTACATATTGAGGCTCTGTCTCTAAATTCGCTCCGCAGTACTCGCACTCCTCTGCATTATCCTCTATGTTTGTTCCACAATTTGGACATATCATAAACCTGCTCCTCCTTTATCTCATAAAGCTTTCTAAATCTTCTCTATTTCAAAACAATATCCTTATACAGTGCTAGTATAACACCTGATCGGCTTATCCTTTTTCAACATTTTCACATATAGAAAAGACATCATCCACCCACCTGCTGTGATGAATAATGCCTTTTACAATTCCTAATGATTTTACTTTTCTATCTTCTCTAATATCTGTTCGTTATCCCATTCCGGATGAAGATTAAGTTGTTCCATGATTTTCTCTATCAAGGTATATGGCAGTTCTGTAAGCTGGGAAATCTTATCTATTGTCTGCTGCTCCTGCAATAACTTCCTTACCATCTTAATAGCAAATAAAAATTCCCCTTCCTCCCTGCACATTGTCTCAATCTCATACCACTTCATATAAGCCAACCCCGCTTTCGCATCCTGTTTTGTATGCTGAACCATCTCATGAAGTCTTCTAATGCTTTCGTTGCACACATTTTTCTCCGTCGTGTCCTCCATATACCGGAGCAATTCTGCCAAATCTGCAGGCGGATTCCCATTCACTCCCCTTGTATAGAGAAA
This sequence comes from Lachnoclostridium sp. UBA7122, assembly GCA_002493085.1. Classification (GTDB taxonomy): domain Bacteria; phylum Bacillota; class Clostridia; order Lachnospirales; family Lachnospiraceae; genus Butyribacter. The sequence goes on along the minus strand of DKXQ01000140.1, from coordinate 337 downwards.
AATTGTCCTTGCACCATCCTCGTAGGGGAGGTCCGGCTCCTCTGTGCAGCAATTCTTAATCGTGTAAACCATACGTTTCTTATCAAATGGATCATAGGTTGTAATAAAGATGACACAGACATTCCGCAAGTCTCTATACTCGCCTCCGCTTTCCAAAACCCCGGCGTCTATCTTTGCATGGTATAACCTTACTCTCTTTGGCAGTGACTGTCTGTCTTTTAATGACCAGTTCTGGTCTGCTTCCATGTCAAAAATACCGGCATCTTTTTCCTCCATATATACATCTAACCGGATACCGTGACATTCTGTCTCTATCCCATACTCTACCTTCTGTGGG
>DKXQ01000143.1:501-3519 GCA_002493085.1 Lachnoclostridium sp. UBA7122 | reverse complement strand
CGTCTGGGACGTGTAAATAATGTAACTGTACTTTTTTGTGCCAGAAGGTCACGTATTAGTAAAGTTTTATCTATATAATAGTATCCTTCACTTATCATTTGCTTATAAAATTCTACTCCTATAGGTATTGGTGTTATTTTATGCAAAACAGATACCCCCTTTTATCTGGATATTTTAATCATAGCATATTTTTAATATAAAAGTAAGTCCTGGAATTTTTCATATTATTTAAAAAATTAATTATTTTATTTATATATTATACATACGATTTATAGATAAGTAGTTTTTTGGAGGCGGTGATATGGCTAAGTCTTGCCCAGTAAACGTCTGCATTGCCAAAGATAACATTTCACACCAGATATTGCTTGAATCCTTGCAAAATCTACATATAGAAGCTGTAAAAAATATTTTAACCAGCAGGAATTTAACCAGCAGCCAGTTGTATAATTTGTCAATGTCATTACAGGGAAGGCAGAAAAGTTGAAGTCTGAAAGTAAGAAAGGTAAAAGAAATACGCAGGAATTGACAAAAATTGGGATTTACGCCCGTAAATCTAAATTTACGGGTAAAGGGGAATCCATTGATAACCAGATAAAAATTTGTAAAGAATATGTAAGAACTCATTTAGTCCAGGATAAGAAAAAGGAAAATATACAGATAGAAGTATATAAGGATGAAGGCATTTCAGGAAAAGATATAGAATCACGTCCAGAAATGCTAAGGCTGGTTTCAGATGTGGAGAAAGGTAAAATACAAGTGGTTGTCTGTTACCGCCTTGACCGTATAAGCAGAAGTGTAAAGGATTTTTCTGGACTGCTTACAAAGCTTGAAGATTATGGAACTGGATTTATTTCTGTCAATGAATCATTTGATACAAGGACACCTATGGGAAGAGCAATGATGTATATTGCTTCTGTCTTTGCACAGCTTGAAAGGGAAACCATTGCAGAGCGCATTGCTGACAATATGTATGCACTCGCAAAGACTGGGCGCTGGCTGGGAGGCATGACACCGCTTGGTTTTGACAGTGTTAAGGTTGAAAGCATAGATGAAGCAGGACGGAAAATAAGCAGATACCAGCTTGAAGCTAAAAGGGAAGAAGCAGAAATTGTAAAGCTTATATATTACAAGTATCTGGAACTTGGTTCACTTACAAAGTTAGAAACTTATCTTATGAATAATAATTACCATACCAGAAGCAAAAAACTGTATGGAAGATACACCCTTAAGGCAATTCTTACAAACCCTGTATACTGTGTGGCTGATGAAGATATTTATAATTATCTTTTGGAAAATGGCTTTGGAATTTATACAGAACATGTTATGTTTGATGGCAGCAGGGGACTTATTGCCTACAATAAATTTAATTGTAAGCCAAAAGAGCAGAGAATTAATAATGCTAAGGACTGGATTATAGCAGTTGGTGGGCATGAAGGTATTATTAATTCTGAAACATGGATTAAGGTACAAAAAAGAATTAGCAGCAATTCAGAGAAAGGTTATCGTTATCCTAAAACTATAGGCGCTCTTTTGTCGGGTATTGTGCGCTGCGGCAATTGTGGTTCTTTTATGCGTCCAAAGGGTGGAAGAAAAACCACTAATGGAGAAAAAAGATACTATTACCAGTGTGAATGTAAGGAAAAAAGCAGAGGAAACTTATGCCAGATGCCAAACATTTCTGGAAATACACTGGACAGACTTGTAATTAAAGAAATTTTAAATCTGAAAGAAGAAATTGTAACAGAATATACTTACATACAGGAAGCTATACAGGCAATGGAAAACACTTCATATATAAAAGAGGAGAAAAATATTATACTTAAGCAGATTGGAGACTGTGAAAAACAGATTGAAAAACTTCTTGATGTCCTTGCTTTAGGAAAAGAAAGCAGCCAGTCAGCTACAGAAGCAATATTGAAGCGGATAGAGGAAACCACAGTACTAAAAAACAGGCTTAAAGAGCAATATAATAATGAAAATAAAAATAAAGAACAATCCGTTGTGCCATTTGACTGTGAGTTTCTTGCCCAAAATCTTGTACACTTAAATTATGAAACATGGGAGCAGATAAACCCTGCAAGGCAGAAAGACATTTTAAAAACTGTTATCAGAGAAATAATATGGGATGGGAAATATGCAGTAATACATTTATGGGCAGAGAAAGAGCCAGGTGCAAAGCCTAAAGGGGACAAATGTGCCAAACCGCAAAATTTTAAATAAGATACCATCCATTATAAAAAATAGTTAATAAGAAAGTCCCACAGATTGTTGTGGGACTTTTTTTAAACATGGTATAGTTATTAATTTATTATTACCATGCAGCTTTTTTTACAGAAACATATTCCATATTTTTTAATAGTAAGATATCCTTCATCTATAAGCTCCGCATCATAATGTTTATCTTCTATCTGTTGCAGTGCTTCCTGGCACATAGCTTCCATTTCTGTAAAACGCCTGGCACGTTTTAATTCAAAAATTATTGCAGGCTGGCGTTCATCATATGGTTTCAGTATAATATCATAACGCCCCTCTCCGCTTTCACGGTTTGAGAGTTTCTCATAGCCTTGCAAGCCTCCCAGAAGCCCTAACAGAAAACCATGGTAAAAATTTTCTGCACTATCCATAAAACTGATGCTCTCATGTAGCTGTTTCCTTAAAAAGTTTTCAATAGTCTCTGTACCACCACTTACTATAGCATTATAAAGCCCTGAAAAATCTATTGTGTTTATTTTTTGCTGCATCCATTCTAATATCGTGTTTTTATATATATACAGAATTTCTTTATTTGGTATTGTCATGGAAAGATATATCTGTTGTTCTCTGAATGTCTTTTCAATAGTTTTAAGATATCCAGTAAAAAACAGGAAGTTCCATAAATTATCCTGTGATTTATAGATATCTGCATAGACAATGTCTTCATGTACAGGCTTTTCTATTATACCACCTGCAATAAGTTCCTCTAATTCATGTTTTGTATTATTATCTGCTTTTTCAACTAATTCATGTACAATGCTGTTT
>DKXQ01000143.1:0-177 GCA_002493085.1 Lachnoclostridium sp. UBA7122 | reverse complement strand
GGTTTTGGAAATTCTGTATTTTCATACACGATATCTTTTACATACTTTATGACACTCCAAGGGTTATATACTTCTGTTTTTCCAAAAATATAACCATTATACCAGTTTTTTACTTCATCTTTTCTCTGTATTAAATTATAAGCATTAAGGAAGTTGTCAACTTCATGTTGTGTAAAG
>DKXQ01000107.1 GCA_002493085.1 Lachnoclostridium sp. UBA7122 | reverse complement strand
TTAATTTATTTACAGTTCCTTAGGACTGGTTTCTTAATATAGTTTCTGGCAAAGTGCCAGCAGCATTTTTAAAATACAGACCAGATGAAGACAGTGCCCTGTCAGAATAACATATGATGTGATTCTGACAGGGCGTGTTTTGTTTTTTATAAGTCAAATATAAAAATATAGGAGGAATGTTATGCTTAAGGAAAATGTAGTGGCAGGGATTCACTATGAAATATATAAAAACTGCCTTATAATCTATATAACACAGGACCTGGACCACCATGCAGTAAAACTTTTAAGAGAACGTTCGGACAGGCTTATAGACACTGGTGATGTAAAGCATATCATATTTGATTTTAAAGATGTGGGTTTTATGGACAGTTCAGGCATAGGCCTTATTATGGGAAGATATAAAAAAGTAATGTTTCTTGGTGGCAGGGCATGTGTGGCAAATGTAGGCAAAATGGTAGACAAGATATTCAGAATATCAGGCCTGTACAAGATAATTGAAAAATATGACACGCCGGAAGATGCAATAAGGGCTTTGGAGGTTAAGTATGAAAATTATATTTGAAAGTTGTTCAGAAAATGAGGCATTTGCAAGGACTGTTATAGCAGCATATATAACCCGCCTTAATCCGACACTTGAGGAATTGTCGGATGTAAAAACTGCCGTATCAGAAGCTGTTACAAACAGTATTATACATGGATATGAAAATGGCGCTGGTGATATTGTTATGGAGTGTTGTATACATAATTATGATGTAAGCATTATAATAGAAGATTTTGGTGTTGGCATAAGTGATATAGAAAAGGCAATGGAACCTCTGTATACAACAAGACCTGAGTGGGAGCGCTCTGGAATGGGATTTGCATTTATGGAAGCATTTATGGACGAGCTGGAAGTGGAGTCAGTGCCAGGAAAAGGGACAAAAGTATTTTTAAAAAAGACAATAGGGGTTTGTGAAGAGCAGGACTGATAAGGATGGTATGTGCATATGGATGTAATGGAACTGTTAGAGAGAGCACGTGCAGGTGATAAAGAGGCAAGGAATAAAATTGTCGAAGAAAATGTCGGGCTTGTATGGAACATTGTAAAAAGATTTTCGGGCAGGGGATATGAAGCAGATGATATATTCCAGATTGGCTGCATAGGGCTTATAAAATCAATAGATAATTTTGATATGCAGTTCGGTGTGAAGTTTTCTACCTATGCAGTACCAATGATAACAGGTGAAATAAAGCGCTTTCTAAGAGATGATGGAATGATAAAAGTGAGCAGGACTATTAAGGAAAATGGCTGGAAGGTGAAGAAAGCTGCTGATATACTGGGACAGGAGCTCGGAAGGACTGCAACGATAAAGGAGATAGCAGCAGTAACAGAGCTTGAGCCAGAGGATATAGTTCTTGCACTAGAAGCAAATAGTGAAGTTGACTCGATATACAGGACTGTGTACCAGTCTGAGGGAAAAGATATTTACATGGTTGACCAGATTGTTAAGAATTGCCAGGGAAGTGCCAGTTATATGGCATCTTCTATAAGGGACAGAGGACGTGGTACTGGACTGGATGGGTCAATACAGGATGAAGAAAAGGAAAAACTGTTAAACCATATTCTTTTAAGTGAACTTTTAAGTGAACTGGATGAAAAAGAACGGCAGCTGATAGAATACAGGTATTATAAGGAGATGACACAGACAGACGTTGCTGCAGAATTAGGAATAAGCCAGGTGCAGGTAAGCAGGCTGGAGAAAAAAATTTTAAAAAAACTGCGTGAAAAGGCAAGATGCTGAATATTAAAAAATATATAAGCCATACTAATCACATAGTAAAACAAGGGGGAATTTATTATGAAAAAAAATAAAGTATGGCTTATTGCTATTGTATTTACTCTAATGATTATTACAACAGTTTGTTACATGGCATCTGTACGCAACACCAGGGCAGAATATGCCAATGGCAGGATTGTGGAAAGAGGCTGGGAAGAAGAACCAGATGCAAGCGTGGTTGCATTTGGCTGGAACCGCAAAAAGTTAAATCTGCCTGACTGATATATTTTTTCTTTTAAGGGGAAGCGCAGAGTGTAAGATAAATTTTGGATTATAAAGGACGGAAATATTAATGAAAGCTAACACGGTATATCTGAAAATTGGCCAGAACGTCCAGGTTGTAAATAAAAGAATACTGTTACAGGATGTGGCAGAAATATTTTCTGCTGATAATAATATAGTTAAAGAAATCAGTAATATAGTTTTATATACTGTAAAAGGCAATAAAAACGAAATTCTCGTGTTCTCAGTTATGAAAGTTGTAAGCATGGTGCAAAAAGAGTATCCGGATATTACAGTCCAGACTATTGGAGAGCCAGAATTTATAGTAGAGTATAAAATACCTGTACCAGATAAGAAATGGCTTGAATATATCAAACTTACATTTGTAGCCCTTATAGTTTTTTTTGGTTCAGCATTTACTATAATGACATTTAATACTGATGTAAGCGTAGGAGATGTGTTTAATGATTTTTACTATCTGGTAACAGGTGTGCATAAATCAGATGGTTCAATTTTAGAGATTGCTTACAGTATTGGAATACCAGTTGGGATACTGGGTTTTTATAACCACTTTAAAAGTTCAAAAGTCCATGATGACCCGACACCGCTTCATATGGAGATGCGCACGTTTGAAGAGGACCTGAATAATACAATAATTACTGATTCTTCAAGAGAAGGAAAGATAATTAAATAGCAAAATACGGAAGGAGATACTATAATGGAATTTTTTCAGAATGTTATTCTTGCTGTAATAGGATTTTCAGGCGGGGTTGCAGTAGCTGCCGGGACATTTGCACTTATTACTGCACTTAAAATAGTTCCACGGCTTGCAGGCGGCATGAAGATTGGCTGTGACATACGGCAGATGGAAACAGCAATTGCACTTGGCGGCACTGTGGGAAGCCTTATAACAGTATATAAGTTTCATGTGCATATTGGGATAACAGGCATGGTAATTGCCGCTGTATTTGCAGGAATATTTGTTGGTGCGCTTTCAATGTCACTTGCAGAAAGCCTGAAAGTTATTCCTATACTTTTAAAAAGAACCAGCCTTCAGACAGGCCTGCCGGTAATTGTAGTTATGCTTGCACTTGGAAAAGGCCTTGGAACACTGTACCAGCTATTTGTATGTGGCAGTCTTTAAGACGGAATGGGCTATTGTGCATGATGCCATCAGGCATGGCAGCAGAAAGGAGATTATTTATGAATGAAAAAGACAGGGACAATCCTGGCATAGAAGAAGTTATAAATGAAAAAGACAGCAATTTACAAAAAGAAAAGTACAACGAATATGTAAAAAATATGACTCCCAAGAACAATATATTTTTAAATTGCATTAAGGCATTTGGAGTAGGGGGAACTATCTGCCTTCTTGGGGAAATATTTAGTGAAATTTACAAATCTATAGGAAATGATGATAAACTTGCAGGGCTTTACAGTACAATGACACTGATTGGCATAAGCATAATACTTACAGGATTTAATATATACCAGAAACTTGGACAGTTTGCCGGGGCGGGCAGCATAGTGCCAATAACAGGGTTTGCAAACTCTGTAGTATCTCCTGCAATAGAATTCCAGGCGGAAGGCGATGTATTTGGAGTAGGATGCAAGATATTTTCGATTGCAGGACCTGTAATTTTATATGGGATATTCAGTTCGTGGGTACTGGGTGTTATATACTGGATATACACAATTTTTGCAAAGTGAAGGATTATGTACAAATTTGTATGGATGAAGCCGCTGGTGTAATCTGAAAAGACCAGATTGAAGCGCCAGCGGCTTGATAACTGGTATATCGTGCTGCTTCTTTAAAATGCTTGATATTCTGCATTCTTTATCGCAAGCGAATGAGTATCACTATCATATCCAAGATATGTATACATATATCCAACTGATTCTGAACGGTGACCAATACATATAAGACGTGCAAGCTCTAGCTGTATAGTGCCATCTTTCATTTTTACACATGAAATGCCATCTAATGTATATAAAAAAACATGACCATGTTTTTTCACCCATTTCTTCCGAAGTTTGCCATTATTCCACATACCAACATAATTAATACATCCCCATTTACCCCTTTTATTTTGCATTTCACTTTTCTTGTAACCACCATCTGTAATCATAGAAACCGTCTTTGAATATCCAATACACGGAAATTTAAGTGTTACCTTATAATTATCCTGAAGCTTGCCTTTAAACTTCCTGCGGTCTATAAAATCTTTGTTTTTTTCAAAATCCCGGTCAGATGAATAAACTTCCTGTATATTATGTTTGTCTGCATTAACATGGTAAACTCCAAAATCAATAGACTTATTATAATTATAAGATACAATCATTTCCTGCGCCCCATCTCCTGTCAGGTCAGCCAGATTTAAATCTGCCCACTGCCAGTAATGGACAGAGAAATCTGTTTTTCTTCTATAACAAACGCCATTGTTATAGTCAAGAACTACAAAATAAGAGTTATAGTACAATAGATTATCTCCATCTATTTTTGCAAACTTATCCTTTATTGTAGTAACAATAAGCCCCAGGCATCCCCCGGATATTTCCCGCTTTTTTGTACCATTCTTTGTCTTTAAAGATATATGTGATTCCATATCTGATATCCCTGATATATCTCCAACTGTATACGCACTTACAAAGACTGGTTTATCAAAACCAGCAAATGACAAATCTGCGAGATAATTTGAAAATATTGCTTCATTTTTTTTTGTTCTGTCAAAATGAATTTCTTCAGTATCTGATTCTTTTTTTAGCGAAACTACAATTTTTCCATCTGCTGTAGCAGGATTTGGTATAAATACCTTTTTATCCATGCCAATGCGCACATACAAAGAAGATTCTTCAGAATAAGAACTATTATCTTCTATAGGCTGGTTTATATTTTGTTCACTGGCATAATTATTATAATTTTTATGCAGTATTGTGGCTATAACTGTCACAAACATTAATAAAGCCATTATACTTTTCTTTTTTAAGCCATCTGTATTGCTGGCGGCTGGTTTAAGAGTTGCTATACAGGTCATGCACCCCATCAATTCCAGAAACATTGCAGTATAATCTTTTTCTTTCTTATCAGACATAATTCTCCCTTAACAGTTACAAACACATACTTTCAGAAATAACAGATTAAAATTCAATAGAAACAGGCTAGATTTTCTGCAAACAGACATATACTCTGTTCTGACACTTTAGCACGCT
>DKXQ01000144.1 GCA_002493085.1 Lachnoclostridium sp. UBA7122 | reverse complement strand
ATGCCCGGCACACAAGTAAAAAACGGCCATATTCTATAAAATGACCGTTTTACTATAATTCTAAGACTTTTTTAATTCTTTTAAATAATTGCTATCTGCTATTAATACTTCTTTTCCTTTAAAAGCAAAACCATATTTTTTAATTTTTTCTTCTGGAATACCTTTTGCAACAAGGCTGGCAGTATAATGCTTTTCTTTTATTTGCTGTAAAGCATGGCATACAGTATTTATCAATGTTTTTTCGCTTTCACCATAGTCAATAACTTTAAATTCTATAATAATGGCATTAAATCCTTTTTTTAAGGGTTCAAACATTACATCATATCTGCCTAGTCCACTTTCGCGGTTAGAAGTAATAACATATATATCATTGAGGACAACAGACATGCCTAAGATAAATCCATGATAAAAACGCTCAGGTTCTGTATTTTCTGAAGGTTTGTTGCCTGTATCAAAAGAACTAAATGTCTGTAAAGCTACTTTATTCATATAATTGTTCATCTTCTTAACATCACCGGCAACTAATGCTTTAATAAAATTGTTATAGTTTACTGATGTATTTTTAAACCAGCCTGATATCATTTTGCGGAATGTTCTTAATACTTCATAATTAGTTAAAGAAACACTGTACAATTTACTATATTCACCATTTTGTACAGAGTCTATTTTTAAATAACCACTTGCCAGCAAAAGAGTCCAAATAGAACTTTCATCTTCATCTAAGTGGTTAAATGTAATTTGTTCATCCAGCTCTGTAGAAATTGTTTTTCCATTTATAAGGTCTGCTACCATTATTTTAATGTCTGGACTGCTTTCTTTAGTAAGTTTAGAGATTAAGTTATTGGAACTTGTATTTGCCCAGTAAGTATCAAAGTTTTTATGCTTTAAAAAGTTAATTATAGACCATGGATTATAAATATTTTTAATTTCTCCAAAAGTAAAGCCATCATACCATCTTTTTACTTCCTCTTTTTTATCTTGTAATTTAAATTCTTCTAAAATATTCAATACTTCGTCTTGTGTAAAACCAAATGATGTTTCGTACATTTTTGTTGCTGTTGTTATAATTGTCAGGTTATTAAGGTCAGAAAAAATAGATTCCTTACTTACTCTGGTAATGCCTGTCATAATTGCACGTTCCAGATAAGGATTTGTCTTAAATGCTGAATTAAACAATCCTCTGGTAAGATTAACCATTTCATCCCAGAATCCATGTACCCAGGCTTCCTGTAAAGGTGTATCATATTCATCCAGAAGAATTATTACTTTCTTTCCATAATACTTGTATAAACAACATGATAGCCATTTTAGCGATATTTGCATAACGGAATCAGACATACTTATGTTTATTTGGTTAAAATATTCTTTTTCTGTATTATTTAAAATAGAAGATGTGCGCAAAAAATCAAACCCTGAGTATAAATCTATAAGAAGAAGTGCCAGGCTTTCCCTGGCGGCTGCATAAGATGGACTTTTAACACTTGCAAAGCTAAGAAAAACTACAGGATAAGTTCCGTGTAAAACCCTGTACTTTTCTTCTTTCCAGATAAAAAATTTTTCAAATAAATCTTGTCTTTCTTTATATTTTACAGAAAAAAACTGTTCTGTCATACTCATAGCCAGTGTTTTGCCAAAACGCCTTGGACGTGTTATTAGCGTTACACTATCTCCATTTTCCCACCATTCTTTTATAAAACTTGTCTTATCAATATAAAAATAATTGCCATCTATTAAGTCTCTGAAATCCTGACAGCCAATACTTACTGTTCTGGCCATATGCATTACACTCCATTCTTTATATTCAGCCAAGAGGCTAAATTAATCCTCTAAAATATATGCTTCTAACATTGCCTCCTGGTAAACAGCCCTCTTATGTTCCAGAAGACATTGTTTTATCTGCTGGAGTTCAGGGGCTGTTACTTTTTCAAGTTTTGTAAGGGCAATATTGCTAAGTTTTACATCTGATATATGACTGTTATAATATTCTGGGTTATATGCCCATAGTTTAACTTGTGAAGAATATCTGTTCTTCAATTTCTGTGCAATTAAAAGCCCGTCTGCATCAAAATCACCTGCATAATAAAGCAGCGTTTTATCTTCTAATAATTCCAGTGTAATGTAAAATGCAAGTTTAAATTGTCCATTGCCGCATATAAATGCTTTATCTGGATATATATCTACAAGATAGGAAAATACTGATGGATTTTCTACTATATAAATTTTTTCTATCTCTGTAGTCTTTTCTACACCTGTCTCTGGATGGTTTTTGCCTGTCCAGATTTTACCCAGTGTGCTTAATGTTTTTAATGTAATCTGCACTGGTTCTTTTTCACTGTAATATCCCTCTATGCCTTCATGCATGCTTCCATCTTTTTTGATTGCATGTATACCATACGCAAGGCACATATTCGATACACTGTCTTTTAAAATACCTGCTTTGTAAAAAAGGTTTTCCATGTATTCTGCTTCTGACAGCCCTGTTTGTTCTATATCTGTACCAGGCAGGGATTCTATAAAGCTTATCAGCAGCCTGCATGCAGGTGTATTTAAATCAAAGAAATGTGGATTTCCTGTGGTCTGTGCTGCAAATACAGGCATTGTAAGCGTCTGGTTTTTCAGATAAGGCAGACTGGCAAAGGCTTTAAATATTTTAGTTATAAATATATAAGTGTTTTCCTTACTACTGCTGCCAGACCTGGTTTTATTATCTTCGTTATACATTTTTATAAGAATCTGGCGGCCTTTGCCATTCTGCTGCCAGATATCTGCAAACCATTTTAAAATATCCTGGATGTTTGTGTTATCAGTGTTATAGTTTTGCTCTAAGTATAGAATACATTTGGTAAAAAAACTGTTCTTGCTGTGGATTTCTTCTGCTTTTTCCTGTTTTTTTATTACCAGGGGCTCTTCAAAGTATGCGGTTAAAATTTCTTCCCATGACAGACTGGCAAATCTGCTTTGTTTTAAGGATTTTTCCATAAGTGTAAATGATATTTTTATATTATCTGCTGCCCCAAAATCTTTTTTTAAAAAGCCTTCAAGGTCATGTCTTTCATTAGATGGAAGGCCCTTAAGATTTATTGTGCCACCCATATGTCCAAGACTTGCATATTTTTTCCGCAAAGCATTAAAAAGTTTATTATACACTTTTTTCTTTTTAAAATAGTTTACACATTCTGTTAGCAGTTGCTGCATCTGCTCCTCCATTCTGTCATCTTTGGCATTTGAAATATCAGGTTTTATCTGCAAGAGTCCGTGTCTTGCCATTCCAGATATATGGTATGACAGTTACATATTTTGCATTTTCAGGACGGACAAGCTGGTATATTGCAAGTTGTGGAACTGTTTCATAATCTCCCCACAGTACCTGTGAATTAATCATAAAGTTAAGGTCAAGGCTTACCATAAGCCTGAACATATCTTTAATGTTCATTTCGTCAACACCTGCAAAGGCTTCGTCAAGTGATATAAGCATTGGTGCATCTTTATCTGCACCTGCGTATTTTGCAACTACAGCAGAAAATAGCGGCACATACATTGACATTGCTTTTTCACCACCGCTGAAAGTAAAGAAAATCCTGTCAGTTAGTTCTCTCTTTTTCTCTCCTGTTTTCTGGGAATACAGCCGGAATTCAAACCACTGGCGGTAGTCAAGTATGTCTTTCATAATCATATGGAATGACAGTATGCTGTCTGTATCTTCGAGCATTTTTCTGGCCTCTGTAATTTTGGAGCGGAAGTGTGATGCCATTCTTTCTACATCTTCATCATTAAGTATTTCTTTATCACTTTGCAAAAGTTCTACAAGGTCTTTTGTATCAAGCTGCCCTTCTTTTTCTGACTTTTTGCTAATCCATTTAAGGCTTAGCTTTAGCCCGCTTGAAGTCTGCATTGATTCCATAAGGTCATTCATTTTTTTAACCCATCGCTGGCTTTCGTAAATTTTTGCCCTGATTTTTTTAACAATTGTATTAGACAGGATATTTTCAAAAAGCTCTCTGTCGTTTTCACTTAAAAGCCTTCCAAGGTCTTTAAGGTCCTGCTGGAGTTTTGTGATTAATTCTTTAAATGGAAGCGGGACTCCTTTGTAATTCGTTTTGATATCCATGCGCTCCATATAGATGCCAAGGGTTAAAATATCCACCTCTGTGCCATCACCAGTAAATATTTTCTGGTCTGTAAAAATGCTGCATGTAGTTAAGTTATAGTCAGTAAGAAAGCCTTTCTTTTCATGGAATACTGCCTGCAGGTCTGCTAATAAACTAAGCTGTGGTTTTATATTCTGGCGTCCTGCCAGGCCACATATATTCTTTGCTTTAGTTTCCGCATCTTCATCTGGATTTTTATCTGGCACTATATATCCAAGTGCATGTTCAGTTAAAAAGACTTTTGCCCTGGCATCTTTTATCTGCTTTGATGTCTTAAGCTGTTCTAATTGTTTATCTCTCTTTTCTTTGCCGCTTTCAACTGCATTGTTCAGAAAGCCAATACGTGAAGCTGTGTTATCACGTTCCACTGGTATCTCGTCAAGACGCTTTACACATTTATCAAGCCGCTCTTTTATTTCATCATAGTTTGTAAGCCCAAGCTGCTTCCTGACTGATTTTAATTCTGCAAGCAGGCGGGTTTTACGCTGGTTCTGCTGGTTAAGCGCATATAAGATTTCGTCCCTGTCTTCTAACAGTCCCTGCAGACTGTCCTGCAGTGTTTTAATCATGCCTGTACCTGACCAGTAGCTATTATAAAATATGCCTGCTTCCTGTATGTAATGCCTGTATTTTCTAAGCCCGCTTAATGCACTTTCAAAAATATCCAGACGGTTTGCAAGATGTGTGCCAGCACAGGTCTCCTGTACTTTAATCCGTATTTCTTTTAATTTTTCCTGTTCTTTTTCAAGCCTTTCCCTGTATTGTTCTGCTAAACTTTTCGTCTTTTCAAAGCGGTTATTGCTGTCCCACAAATCTTTAGCAGCAATTTTAAGGTCTTCTTCGTCTGGAAATTTCTCCAACTCTTCAGACAATATGCGCTGTTTTGCTTTAATATCCAAAATGCATTTTTCAAGTTCTTCTGTCTGTTTTTCTAAATCCAAAACCTGTTCTTTAAGTTCTTCTATTTTTTCCAGGCGGTAACGCTCTCTTGCAGCAGTTCCTATAAATTTTGCCTTATAATTTGTGCTGGATGTTCCTTCCACAATCCCTATATGGTAATGTCCTGACAGGCTGGTATATGTTTCCTGGCCATTGCCATTACTACTGCAATAACTGCTATTATAGCCAATTCCTGCCAGAATACCAGACACGTTCTGGTAAAGCAGCATATCACCATCTGTATTATAAACCTGAAGGACTTCTGTTATATTCTGTTCTATATGCCCTGCATCACCAAAAAGATATTTATCACACAATTCTCCGTCAAGTGCAAATATTTTTTCCCTGTCTTTGGTGTCAACAATTAATGCATCGAGGATACCCATATTTAAAAGCGCTGCTTCTAGCCTGCCTGCCTCTTCGCTGCTTAGGTTATCTGCAAAGTCCACAGTTTTATAAAATGGTTTATAAGCAATGTGCATTTCATCAAGCTTCTGCCTGTTTTTTACTACTTCTGGGCTTCTTGCTGGTTCTGGTTCCCTGCTCTGCTCCCATGTCTTAAGTTCTTGTACAGTTTCTTTCAGCTGGGCATCCAAAGGCTCTTTTTTTTGCAGCAGTTTTCTTTCCTGTATATAAAGGTTATCTTCAGATGCATTTTTCTGGTCACGCAGTATTGATTTTACTTTTGAATAATCCATTCCATACTGGTAATTGTCGATAAATCCTGCGATTTTATGCATTTGTACTGGATCTATGCTAAGTTCTGTATTACTGCGTTCCCATATATAAATAGCTTCTGTAAATTCATTTTTCTGTTCAATAAGCTGCCGCTCATACTGCCGCCATTCACGTTCTGCTTTTTCACGCTCTTCTTTTTTTAAGTCCAGTTCTTTTAAAGCTTCATCGCAACGCCTTTTTGCTTCTTCCTCTTGTCTTAATATACTGTATCCATTTTCAACTTTCTGTGTATACTTGTCCAGCATTTTTATATGTGAAGGAAAATTGCATTTTGCTTCTTTATTATTCTTTATTTCTTCCATAAAAAAGTATGCTTCGTCAAAAGGAATATTTTCTATTGCTTCTTCCATATTTATAAGTGTATTTTCAATATCCTGCCAGACAGCCTCATTTTCATCTGCTTGTGATTTAATTCTGTTTTCTGTCTCAATACATTCTTCTCTTTTTTTGTCAGAGCGTTTTTCATAGTTCTTTATTTCTGTTTCATATTCTGCTATCTGGGATACAATTTTAGTTTCTTCTGCTTTTAAACGTGTTGCATCACTATCACTTAATGAATTGCGTTCTTCTTCCAGAATTTCATATTCCTGTTTTAAAGCAGCATAATGTTCATTCTCATCTTTTAATTCTTTTTCATTTTGGGAAATTTCATCTGATAAAAGTCCAATTTCTTTTTCCTGTTTATCATATTTATTGACTGCTTCTAAATATAACTGTGCTTTCTCAAGCAGGACAGCCTTATTGTACTGGTCATAGACTTTTTCAATCTGCTTTGCAGCTTTAATGCTTTCTGAGAGATTGTCAAGATTTGTTTTAGTTGTATCCATGTTTTCAATAGCTTCTGACATTGGTCTTAAATCATCTTCTGATAATGTCTGCAGGGATTTACTTAATATGTCATTGATAACTGATGGTTTGAAATCTTTTGAAAGCTTTGGTGTACGGAGCTGTATTAACAGGTCAAGCATTTCTTTATACTCTTCCACTGTTTCAAAACCAAATATTAAAGAATTGACGCAGCTTGCGTATTCTCCCTGTGTATCCATTACCCTGCCGCCGCTGCCAATCCTGTTGCGCAATTCCAGTTTAGAGTATGCAATTTTATGCTGCACGTCTTTATATAGTAAAAAATCACTGCCAATCCTTCTGCCATCTGTAATACAGAAATACCATGTTTCAAGTTTTTTATTTTTTCGTGCACGCATCCCAATTCCAACTGTTGTATATGTATCTGATTCTGTACGCTTAAATTCCATATAAAGGTATCCTGTGCGTTCTTCTCTTGTATCATCTTCATCTAACAGGTAATTTTCCATTTTTCTTGCCCTTGAACCAAATGGGTCAAGGCGCTCAGGGCGCATATTGCCATCTAATAAAAGTGGTATAAAACTTTGCATAGTTACTGATTTCCCAGAACCGTTAGAGCCACGCAGAAGCATCCTCCCGTCCAGAAAAGTAAATTCCTGCTGGTCATAATACCAGAAATCAATTAATCCAACTTTATTAATAATCCAGTTGCTGTTATTCATCCTTTCCTCCATTTCTGCCTGTCTTTGTAGCAAAGTCTTTTGGATAAACACCTGATATTTTGCCAAGTGCTGGTTTAATTATTACATCTGTACTATCTGCTTCTATAAGTTCCATTTCTTCCATATACTGGCTTACAGCAGATGCAAATTCACGTATTGTCATTTCCCTGTACTTTTTTGGAAAACCTGCCTGATAAGTTTCTTTGCAAGTTTCAAGCAGTTTTTCAAACTGCTGTGCCGGCATAGTGATTTTCTCATCTATAGAGCAGGTTATTTCTCCACTGTCAAGCATTTCATGTATAAGGGTGCTGCACAAAAGTGCAACATCTGAAAGTGTATTTTCTTCTGGAAAACACCTTCCCATCCTGCAGTCCTCTTTTAATACAAGAAATGCACTGTTTTTATGCACATGAAGGTCACAGTCAATAAGACCAGATAAATCGTTTTGTATTATATGCTTATATTTTTTTATATACTTAAAGTCTTCTTCTGTCTCTTGTGTCCTGTACATTCCCATAGTCATGAACAATTTGCGGTAAACCCTTTGTCTGCGGATAATGCCCCTGTCTTCATCCATTCCAATCCATTCTTCACTCTCAAAGTCTGATAGCTCTGAAAAACCTGAAATATCAACTGTAAAATTTCTCATAAAATATCTGGATACACCTGTGTTTTCATAAAGTACTTCTGTACTGCCATCTTTTGAAAAGTTTTCTTCATTGCCGTCGTCTATTTTTAATATCCAGTTCTCTGCACAGAATTTCAACACTTTAACAAAACACCTGCGGTTGTGGTAAATAGTCCAGTCAATTTTTTCTTCCTGCCACTGGCTTTGTACATATTCTGTCAAATCTGACAGTACAAACTGCTCTTCTGGCTCTTTATCTTCAAGGAACATAAGGACAAGACATAGAAATATATATTCTGTCTTTTCTTTAAATTCCAGTATTCCCATCCAGTTTTCAGGTTTTGTCATAGTCTTTTCAAGTTTTATAAGATATGGGGTTACAATAATATGATATCCTAATTTTTCACTTAAAAAAGCTTTATATTTTCCTGCTTCATCTTTTATCTGGTAGTACAGTTCTTTTTCTCTGTCTTTTATAATATAACGTTTACTAAACAATATTTCTAATGCATTCATTAAATTTCATCCTTAACTATTCAAAACATATGGTATATTCCGGCATTGTAAATGCCCCGTCTGTACATTCTACAACACACATACTGCCTGTTCTTTCTTCAATATAATACGTCCGTCCATCTTCTGTTTTAGAACGTCTGTCCTTTCTTTCTAATGCTTTTGAAAGCCATGTCAGAAAGATATTCCTGGCATAAGGCTCTAAGACTGGAAGATTTGCAAAATCCAGCCTGTTATCTTTTATATAACTGTCCAGCAGTTCTTTTTCTTTTTCAATTCTTTCAATAGCAGCCCGCTTTGCAGCTTCTTTTTCCTTTGTCCTGTCGATGATTCCTGTCCTTCTTGCTTTATCCCTGTATGTACGGATTCTTGGAGTAATTTCTGCTATATATGGCTTTTCTTCATATACACCACTGTTTATACTTTCTGTTTCTCTCTCTATCGCCCCTTTTAAATGCAGTGTGCTGCAGACTCCAAATACACTTGCAGAAAGCCTGTGTGCTTCATTTATAGTGCTGCATTTATTAAACATCTGCGCAACTTTATAGTATTCTTCACGCCTGTTTGCCCCTGCATTGGACATTTCACTGATTCTTGTTGCATAACGTGTAATTTTTCTTATAATATCATTAGTAATATCAAAAACCTTTCCTGCTTCTGCTTCTTTGCCATTTTTGCCTACAAACCATTCTTCAATACTGTCCCACTTCCCTATCAGACATTCTTTTATAAGTTTTTCATCTGGTTCTGCATCCATATTCGGATTTGACATCTCATATGATAATATTATATTTAAGATATTGCTGATATTTTCATCTGTAGATTTTTTGATATAATATCCAATTATATCAACATTTTGCTGAAGACTTTTGACAAAACTCCTCAAATATTCTATAAGATTGTCTTTAAATGCAAGAAATTCCCTTGTCTTCATCATTTCTTCTGCTTTTACGCTGTTAAGTGTTCTCATATAATCCTGGTAATTCTGGTTAAGACGGATAAAATCACTATTCAGGTCACGCCACCAGCTATATATCTTTTCCTCTGGTTCTTTTAAAATATTGTCTAACTGTATTATATTATAACGTATACGCCCTAAAAGGCTTGGTTCTAATACATTGCTTTCTACAAAAAGGTTTTCCAGCCGGATAACCATTCTTTCAATTTCTACGGCATATGCTGAAAGCTGGTACCTGAATTTCTTATTCTTAAATTCTTCAAGTGTTGTTACTTTGCCTGTGTCCTGTATAGTATTTAAGTTGCCCCATGAGACAAGGGCAGCCAGGTCCTGCTGGCATTGCTCAATAGTATACTCCATAAAATAATCATCTTCTGTAAGTTCCTCATAAATTTCTTCTAAATACATCCAGTATTTAAGTTTTTCATAGTTCAGATAAAAAAGCCGTAAAATTGGCCGGTATCTGTCTGTATTATCTACATTAAGATAACTGGCTTCTTTTAACGGCTTTAACAGTTTTTCTGTTATAATCATAAGTCTCCTCCTGTATCATACTGGCTGGCCCTGCCTACAATAAAATTGGCATCCTGCGGGTACAGGATGCCTAGGTATGAATTGAAAAAAGGGTAGCAGGTTTTCCCTACTAACAGTATAATAATATACTTACACCTAGATAATGTCAAGTAGTTTTTTACTTACTGCTGTATTTTTTTGTATTTATAATTTTTGCCTATCATTTTCTTATATTTCTTTAATCTGCCTTTTGGGGCATTTATCACTGCATTAGAGGCATTTCCTGAAAATGCCTGCAGGCCAACGGAACTTAAAATTTTTGATTTTATTGTTATCTTCCTTAACCTCTTTGACTGGTAGAAGCACTTTTCACCTATGTTTGCCAGCCTGTTTCCCATTTCAACTTCCTGCAGCAGTTTACACTGGCTAAATGCGTTTGCTCCAATAGATTCTACATTTCTGCCTATTGTTACTTTGGCAATATTATTATTCTGGAAAAATGCATTTTCAGCAACAGATGTAACTTTATATAATTCACCCTCTATCTGGATAGTATTAGGTATCTGTACTTTTACTGTATTATATAATGGATAAGAATATTCTACAGTTTTTAATTCATCAGTGTCTTCAGTAACAATATAACTTGCTTTTCCAATATCCCATGTGCTGCCTTTTAAAGAAGATGTACTTCCTGATGGAGCCGGGCTTGCTGAAACTGCAGCCGTTGCTGACGGAGCCGGGCTTGCTGGAGCTGAAGCTGATGAAGCTGGGCTTGCTGAAGCTGCAGCTGTTGCTGAAGCACTTGGCTTTGGTGTCCTGCTTGGCCTTGGTGTCCTGCTTGGCTTTGGTGTTGAAGATGAGCCTGGTGTAACTGTTGACGCTGGTGTTGAGGATGGTCCTGGTGTAATTGCTGGTACTGGTGTTGAGGATGGCCTTGGTGTAATTGTTGGTACTGGTGTTGAAGATGGTCTTGGTGTAATTGTTGGTGCTGGTGGCACTGATGGCATTACTTTTGGTGTAGGACTTGGCAATGTCATATTTAAAGATGTATCTGGTGCAGTTGGTGCTGAATTCCTGACATAAGTCACAGTAGTTGGAGTATTAGCAGACATTACACTACATTCTTTTCTATCCTTGTCGTACCATGGATAACCAGCTGTTACTGGCAAATCAATAGTTATTGGCATATTGGCAGGGGCTGTAATGAATGTCAGGCTTGTACATCCGCTAAACATTTTAGAAGTACTCTTTACTAACGACATATTAAATCTGCTAAAGTCAATAGCATTAAGATTTGTACAGTCAGTAAACATTTCACCCATATCTGTTACATTAGATGTAACAAATTTAGATACATCTATATTTAATGAAGTACATCCTTTAAACATTGCATACATATTTTTAACATAAGCTGTATTAAACTTGCCCATATTGATAAAACCACATTCACAATTACTAAACATCTCACCCATATCAACTACATTAGATGTTTCAAAATTGCTCAAATCCATAAAGTTATATGCTTTACATTCTTTAAACATGCTGTTCATGGTTGTTACACGGTTAGTCCTGAAACTGTTCAGTGTATTCGCATAGAGGCTGCCACAGCCAGCAAACATAAAGCTCATATCTGTTACATTGCTTGTGCTAAACTTTGATACATCAATAACTGCTGCTTTGCAGTTTTCAAACATGCCCTTCATATTTGTAACTTTTGCAGTATTGAGTTCAATTGGTATAGTTGACTGGTTAAAGTCTATAAGACGTGTACAGCCAGCAAACATATAACTCATATCTGTTACATTGCCTGTATTAAAGTTTGTATATCCTTTATCATTGATATTAAGATTATTAAGGTTTTCACAATTATAGAACATATGTGACATATTTGTTACACTGGAGGTATTAAGAGACCTCATTCCAAGATTAGTCAGGTTCTTACAATCTGCAAACATGTAGCTCATATTTGTTGCACTTTTTGTATTCCAGCTTTCCAGGTCAAGGTTTGCCAGGGCTTCACAGCCATTAAACATATAGCTCATATCACGTACATTTGTAAATGGAGTATATCTGAAATTAACACTTGTCAGTGATTTACATCCATCAAACATGTGGCTTGTATCTGTAAGGTGGCTTGTATCAAAGTAAGATACATCAACACTTGCCAGATTATTCAGGTCTGCAAACATCTTTCTTGCAGAACGTATATTTGTAACTGCAATAACTGCACTCGTTATCATAGTGCGGTACTGGCGCCACACAGGATATGCAGTTTCAGATGTAACATTAGAATAGTCACCATTACCTGAAAGCGTAAGCACGCCATTCCTGTCTATAGTCCAGGTAATAGACCCGTCTGTACCCTTGTACATATAATCTTCTACGCCTCTAAGACCGTTAGACGCATCTGCTGTAAAAGGCATGGAAGATATCAATAGTGATATTGATAAGACAACTGTAGTTAATATTTTAAATATTTTGGACATATTGCTCCCCTCCTGCTATTTATATTTAGTTTATTATACCATAACTGGTATCCAATGGCAATATAGTGTAACTTTAACACCACTGGTTTACTTGTGGTATGGCTCTCCATTTATTATCCTGTATGCCCTGTAAATCTGCTCAAGCAGTATAACCCTCATCATCTGGTGGGGAAACGTCATTATGGAAAAGCTTAATTTTTCATCAGCAGTTTCAAGGATACTGCTGTCAAGACCAGTTGAACCTCCTATAATAAAAATAATATGGCTGGTTCTGTTTATTCCAAGTTTATTTATTTTCTCTGCAAATCCCTCTGATGATATCTGCTTTCCATTAACTGCAAGTGCAATTACATAAGCGTCATTCTTTATGTATTTCTTAAGCCTTTCACCTTCTTTTATGCGTATCAGGCAGCTTTCACGTTCACTGGCACCATCGGGTGTTTTTTCATCAGCAGTTTCTATTATTTCAAGTTTACAATATCTGCCCAGACGTTTGCTGTATTCCTGTACTGCATCTGTAAAGTATTTTTCTTTTATCTTTCCTACTGTAAGAACTGTTATTTTCATATGTCAGACCATCTCTTTTTCTGCTGCCCTTTCCATTATCCTTGTATGCCGTAGTTCTGTGCTTCTTTGTTCATCGTCAAGTGCAAGGCTTATGCACAATGCTTTGTCAATTTTACAAAGTATCTCATCATCCAGATGGCATACTTTTTCACGCAGCCTTGATTTGTCAATCGTCCGTATCTGCTCAAGTAAAATTACGGAATCTTTAATTATATCATATTTTTTTACTTCAAGTGCTACATGTGTAGGAAGTTTTGCCTTATTCATTTTTGATGTAATTGCGGCACATATTACTGTAGGACTGTGTCTGTTACCCATATCATTCTGTATAATAAGTACTGGCCGTATGCCTCCCTGTTCAGACCCGATTACTGGCCTTAAATCAGCAAAAAATATATCTCCACGTCTAATATTCAAAACGTTCACGCTCCAATTCAATGTTCTTGAGAAGTCAAAACAGTTTATCCCTGGTCAAAATATGTATTCTAATCTTCTCTTTCTTATCTTTTCCATATTTGGAGATAAGTATTCGTGAACGTTAATATTTCTATCAAAATACATTTATGTTTAATCTTAATATACAGGGTAATAATCTTTTGTGTGGACAATTATGCCACTCCTGTAGTACACTCTGGGAATCCTTTTTCCTATATCACAGACAAATTCATAGTTAAAAGAATGTGCCATATCTGCTACTTCTTCTATAGAGATGCAGCTGTTCCCATCACAGCCTGCAAGTGTTGCAATATCACCTTCTTTAACATCTTCAATACCAGTTACATCAGCCATAAACTGGTCCATGCAGACCCTGCCAAGTATTGGTGCACTTTTTCCATGTATAAGCACCCTGCCTTTTCCTGACAGTGCTCTGGGATAGCCATCTGCATAGCCCACTGGTATAGTTGCAACTTTAGTTTCTTTTGTTGTTGTAAATGTGCCTCCATATCCTATTTCAACGCCAGGTCCTAAAGTTTTTACAAATGATACATATGATTTTATCTCCATCGCTGGCAAAAGCTTTAAGCGGTTTTTATCTACTTCGTCTGAAGGATACATACCATAAATGGCAATGCCATCTCTTACCATATCAAGATTAACTTCCTGCATTTCAATTATGCCTGCACTGTTTGACACATGTTTTACAGGCAGGTAAATTCCTGCATCTTCAATGCGTTTTATAAATAACATATAACGCTCAAACTGTATCTTTGCTTTTGTTTTATCTTTTTCATCCATCCTTGCGAAATGTGTAAAGCATCCATCGATAGCAATACCAGGAAGCGATGCAATTTTTTTAATAGCCTCAAGGCTTACAGAATCTGGTCTGAAACCAATGCGGCTCATGCCAGTATCAAGGGCTATATGTATATGTGCCTTTTTGCCAGACTTTATTGCTACATCTGACATCTTTTTTGCCATATCATACTGGAAAACAGCTGTTGCTATATTATAATTAACCATTGGCCCATACTGTGGCTCTGGTGTAAAACCAAGTATTAATACTGGCTTTGTAAATCCAGCCTGCCGGAGCTCAATGCCTTCTTCAAGTATTGCAACGCCATATGCATCCACTATGCTGTCAAGTACAGCAGCTACTTCTATTGCGCCATGTCCATAGCCGTCAGCTTTGACAACAGCCATTATCTTTGTGCCTGGTTTTAGCAGCTTTTTTGCATTAATAACGTTCTGGTATATTGCATCAAGGTTAATGTTTGCCTGTACTCTGTAATATTTTTTTATGTCCTTTCCATTAAGCAATACTTCTTTATTTTCCATTTTTATCTCCATTTGCAATCATTACATAATTAATTTAATATGGCAGTACATACTGCAGTTCTTCTATAATATCAGAAGCAACCATAGAATATCTGTTTCTATTTTCTGTGTATGACTCTGCTGCAAGTCCATGTATAAATACAGCAAGCGTTGCAGCCTCCATCTCTTTCATCCCCTGGGCTAAAAGCCCTGATATAATACCACAAAGCACATCACCAGAGCCTCCTGTGGCAAGGGCATTGCTGCCTGTTGTATTAATATAAATACGTTTACCATCTGATACAACAGTTCTTGTGTCTTTTAGAACAACCACACAGCCATTTTTATGGGAAGATGCATATTTTATTATATCTTCCTTAATATCCTGTACACTTGCATCTGCTATCCTGCTCATTTCTTTTAAATGTGGGGTAATTATAAAGTTTTTGCCAAGACCATACATATTTTGTATACTGCTGCCTGCTGCACACTTTGGAAGCATATTTATAGCGTCTGCATCCATTACAACTGGTTTATCTTTTAACATAAGAACCTCTGACACAAGTTTTTCTGCATTACTGTCTGTGCCAATTCCTGGTCCTATGGCAATTACATCCGCCCAGTTTATGGCTTCTGTAATATTATCTTCATATGAGCCAGTAATAGCTTCTGGAAGCTGCACTTTCAATATACCTGTATTCTGGCTGGCAGTTGCAATTCTTACAAGCCCACAGCCCGTCCGGTATGCTGCCTTTGCTGTAAAATAGCATGCCCCGGACATACCGGCAGAGCCAGCTATTACAAGTACTTTGCCAAAACTGCCTTTATTAGTACGTACTTTTCTTACAGGCATAAGCTGTTTTAAATCTTCTTTTTTATACGTAAATGCCTGTGGAGCTGCCATTTGTACTGCTTTGCCTGGAAAGCCTGCGTCTGCCACTTTGACAGTGCCACTACAGGCAGCGCCTGGAAACATTAGAATTCCTCTTTTGTTATATCCAAATGTTACCGTATATGCAGCTTTTACAGCACAGCCATATATCCTGCCAGTATCTGCGCTTATGCCTGATGGTATGTCAGCAGATACTATTATAGAAGATTTTTGTGAATTAACCCACTGTACCAGTCTGGCATATTCTCCTTTAATATCCCTCGACAGCCCTGTGCCAAATAGTGCATCTATAATAACAGTATATTCATTATCTTCTGGCTGTGTGATAAATTCTACACCAAGGTTATCCGCAATGGCAAGCTGGGTATTTGTTGCGGCAGTTGCGCTTTTTCTGTCACCGGCAAGCAGGACACTGGCATTATATCCTTTTTCTTTAAGAATCCTTGCACTTGCCACCCCGTCACCACCATTATTGCCCATCCCACATACTGCAAGAATTTTTATATCCTGTCTGCCAGAAGAAACACAGATGCCTTCTACACAATCTGCAAGCGCCATAGATGCTTTTTCCATTAAGATAACTGATGGCATGCCAATTTCTTTAATTGATATCCTGTCAATTTCTTTGGCTTCATGTGAATTTAAAATATATTCCAAAACAAATTTCCTCTTTTCTTAATCTTCTCTCTCTGCCACAACATAAGCGACAGCCATTTCTTTTATATCACTGAGTGAAATATGTATTTTAGTTATGCCAAGTTCATCTGCAGTTTCTTTTGCCTTGCCATAGAGGTTAATATATGGTTTTCCATTTTCCATGCGTAAAACTTCCACATCTGCTGGCCAGAATTTTGAAAAACCTGTACCAAGGGCTTTTGCTACTGCTTCTTTACCTGCAAAATTACAGACAGCGCTGCTTTTTCTTTTTTTTATAAGCTCCTGTTCTTTATTTGTATAACATCTTCTTAAAAATGATTCTTTCTGTATCGCTTTATAAACTTTTTCTGTTTCTGTTATATCAACACCAATTCCAACAACTGAACCCATCAGATATCTCCATTTTCACTATTTATGCTGTCATAAGTATTTCCTTTCCATATATTGTGGTATCTGTCAAATACCTCTACAGTATGTGCACCAAGCAGGTTGTGCATATATTTATACATCTGCTCATTGCGCATCTCCATATCCTGCTTTTCAAGAATTCTATCCTTAAGTATATTTCTCGCTTCTCTTATCCATTCGTCAAGTTCTTTAATCTGTTCTGTATTGGCAGTAAGTTCAGCATAGCACACTTTCATTGCTTCAATAAGAAGTTCTTTATTGGCAGACTGTATCTCTTCAGGAAGCCTTCTCTGTATTTCCTCTGTTTCACTGATTTTATTATTAAGGTCTGCCATAAGCTTCTGGTTCTTTTCCTGTTTCCTTATCTTAAGAAAGCTGTCTGGTTCATTGCCATCAGTCATATTGCTGACAATGTTATCCATAATAGCCTTTTTTGCCTTATCATATTCTTTTATGTTGTTAGAAGCCTGTCCCTGTTCCTGGATAAGGCTGTTTAGCCTTTTCTCACGTCTTTTGATTCCGCTTGTCTTCCGGTGTTCAGGAAAAAGTTCATGCCACTGTGGGTCTAATACTAATAAAGGAATTTTTTTGTTCTGAAGCGCCTGCATATAGACACGTTCTTCTTCTTCCTCTTTTCTTTTTTTCTTGTTACGCATCTGGCTCCCTCCTATATCATATTAAAGCGGATATTCGCAATCCGCTTCGCTACTTGCTCATAACCTCATAGCTGTTGTCGCAGCTTTTCAGTGGGAGCTTGTACTCCCACTGAAACAAGTAAGTCCCTACCCACCGCTTATGTTTCTGCAACATAGAAGCGTGTATTTTAAAGGGCTTACTTGATGAGGTTAAAATAAACCATTTAAACCTAAAGAGATAATTTTTTTAACTTCTTCAATGGTCTGTGGAAAATATTCCGCTACATTTGAATCATTTGGTACAAAATACAACAAAATGCACGTTAATATTGTTGCAAATGCAGCCAGGGACATCCAATGGCTGAATTTTCTTTTTTTATCTGGCATAGATATACTTTCATAAGAAAATCCAATAATAATAAAACACATAAGTCCTAAAAGCCAGTATATGTCCATCTGGTAACGCATAATTAAGAATGGGCTCCCAAGTGCATCTGCTATAGTAATTATAAATGGCATTAAAAATAAAGTAAATGAAAAATACAATAAATGACTTTCTTTTAATTTATTTCTAATATTTTTTCTGGCAATTCCATATATAGAAAAAATTAAGATTGGAAAGTTTATATACACTGAATTAAAAGCTACATATGGAAATTCCTTAGTAAATGGTTTATAAGAAATAAAGTTAAAGTGGATTCCATTTAATGTATTTGCAATACATGATGAAAAATCCCTGTTCATATTAGTCTGGTCAATTAAAGTAAGCTGGTAAGATTGTCCAAACTCAAATGGATTGTCAAAACGCAGATAATTATATAGCATTAACAGAGCTGCAGTTATAATATATGGAATAGCAGCAAATATTAACTGCATAATTAGTTTTAAATTAATTTTTTTATCTCTTAAATACTCTGCCAGTAAAGGTATTACTAATATATTAGCTAATGCAGTAGGCGGACGGCATCCAAATGCCAGTGCTCCAGCCAGGCTTCCCCAAAATGCATATAAAATGCTTTTTTTCCCTTGTTTTTCATAAAACACAGCTTTTACAAAGAAAAAAAGACTCCATATTTCCATACATATGCCAGCAGCAATTGTTGTACAATATAATGCTGGTGCACTTGTACTGTACCATACACTCATAATTGCAAAACCCGATGACAATAACAAATATAATCCAAGGGACAGCTTTCTAAAAAATTTTTCTGCTATAATATAAAATAGTGCAAACACACCTATTATAAATAATGCAACAAAAACTTGTGTAGCATGATATGTTATAAGACTTGTGCCTGTAATAATCCGGTATGGCAAAAATAACAGCAAAACTGGAACAATGCCAAAGTATACATAATAACGTCCATTGTAAAATGCGTGGTCCCAGTGATAGTTTATGCCTAGCTGTGCTCTCATTCCTGCATCATAAGGATTTTCCATTTCCAATAGTCTCACATCTATATCATCATAATCTATATATATATGTCCATCAAGAAGTGCTTCTGCCAATAACTCATACTGGTTTCTATGGTCTGGTATTTCTCCATTCCATACTGGCGGCAGACTCATGGGAATTATACATATCAGGATATTAATAACAACTATGAATATTATTAAGGGCTTATTATATTCTTCTACCATTATGCTGTGTAATCTGGATTTTGTACGTAATGAATATATAATAAAAATTATAATGCCCCATATTAAACATCCTAATAAAAAATATTTATTTAACATTGTCTTTTTCCTTTTAATAATATTCTTTTTTTAATTCCCGCTTTCTTTCTGAAACCCTGTGCAGCTCCATTTCAAAATCCTGTTTATTTTTCTGGACTATTGTCTGTAAAGTCATTCCAGTAAAAAGTGCCTGAATTGCTGCAAGCATTGCAAAACCACATACAATAAGGGTTGGAAAGTTAGGAACAAGGCCAGTCCGTATATATACATCCATAACTGGAATAAAAAAACCTATTGATAATATAGCAATTGCTAATGCTATACTTCCAAAAAAAGCCATTGGCTTATATGTCCTGTATAACCTTAATATTGTTCTTAGCACTTTAAAGCCATCTGAATAAGTATTTAATTTTGAAACACTGCCATCTGGCCTGTCACGGTAATTAACTTCAACATTCTGGATAAACATATTCTTATCAACAGCATGGATGCTCATTTCTGTTTCAATTTCAAAGCCTTTAGATAATACTGGAAAGGTTTTAACAAATTCATAGCTAAATGCCCTATATCCTGTCATAATATCCTTAATGTCATTATGAAATAAAACATTAATACTTTTACATACTAACCGGTTTCCAAAATTGTGAAACGGTCTTTTATTTTCTGTAAAATAAGTTGAAGAAAGACGGTCTCCAATAACCATATCTGCTTTTTTTTCTAAAACTAATTCTGCCATCTGCCTGGCTGTTACAGCAGGATATGTATCATCTCCATCAGTTATTATATAACATTCTGCATCAATATCATGGAACATTCTCCGTATAACATTACCCTTTCCCTGCTGGAATTCATAATATACCACTGCTCCTGCTTCCAGGGCTGCCTTATCTGTACCATCTGATGAATTATTGTCATATACATATATTACAGATTCTGGAAGTGCTGATTTAAATTCTGTTATAACTTTCTTTATAGTATGGCTTTCATTATAACAAGGTATCAGAACTGCTATTTTGTCCATTACTTTTTCCCTTTCATAAGTTAGTAAATAATATATTCTGCTGCCTGTGCAGAATTTCCAAATACAGCAATTTCACCTGTATTATATCCCATCTGGCTGCATATATAATCTATGCCCTCTTTTTTTCCTGCCAATACACTGGTTAATGGAAATACTTTATCTGGCTTGTTTTGTATTTTGCACATTTCTCCGTTTGCAAATACGCCTCCTGAAAAAAGCTTTCCGGCTTTGCCAGCTTTTTTCATTGCATGGCTGTATGGAAGAGAGGTTATAAAATAAAGCCTGCTGTGCGCTGAAAGCCTTTTAAGCCATTGTACTGTTTTATCTGTAACTGTATTTCCACTATTTCTGTTAATTATTATTCCGTCTATATCCAAAAATACAGCTTCAGGATAGTGCGGAATACGGAATGACGGATATGGATTAAAGAAAAACAGCTCTGGCAATGACTGGTTACAGTACGATAAATAACAGCTGCACTCTTTTCTTATACATGGCCTGTTGTTGTCTGCTGCCAGAGGCTTACAGATATTGCATCGCCTGATACTGCTATCTGCTTCTACAAAAAGGATGTCTGTACATCTATTTATATTGGCTTTATGATGTCTAAGCTCTAGTTCAAAGTATTCATCAATTTCTATAAAAGCTTTTTTCTCATCTGCTGTATAATTGCGTTTTAATCCATCAAGTTTATTGATAAAAAAGTATATACTGCCAGGGAGTTTTTTACGTAGCTGCCGTATATAGCCAATGTTTAAAGGCACACCTGCTGCCCCGGCGCAGTATTCAATTCCATATCCTGAAAGTTTTCTGCACTGTAATGCAAACTGTTCTGCAGTAACTATCTGTGGGTGGAATGAACACCAGAGTTTTAGCTTTCTGGCAATGCCGCCATTATTAATATATATATCTGCCATTTCATCTATATCAAAGCTTAAGTTAGTCTGTGCTCCCACAGCTTCAATAAAAGGACTTTTGCTAAGACATGCAAGTGCTATCCAGTAATATTTATGTATAAGTGCCTCTCCATATGGTACAATCTGGACAGCACATTTTTTCATATCTGCAGCAGTCTTTTTTAAAAGCGCAGATACAAAATTTGTAAGGTTTTCTTCATCCTTTTTTAACTCTGCAGCACTGCACCTTTTATATTTGGAAAATGGGCAGTAACTGCATGAATAGTTACATGACTTCAGGCTTCCCCTGTAGTACCACTGGCGTATATTATTATATAGCTCTAAATTATACATGGCTTCCAGTTCTCCATCTTTTCACGTACATCTTCTGAAATAAATGCCACTCCTAAATAGTCAGATAAAGCAATGCCATCTTTTGAAAGAGAGATAAAATTATCATCAATATTTGCGTATCCCTGGCGGCACCATTCTTTAATGACAGGAAAATCCTGTTCTGCATCACTGCCAAAGTGTTCTTTATAATCTTTCCGCAATATTCCACTTCCATATAAAATATGCTTTACAGCATATCGTCTTTTCTGTTCATCTTTTGATAAAATAAAACCATGTTTTACTGTTAAAAAATCTTCTTGTTTAATATAATCAGACAGGCTCTTTAAACAGCCAGTATATTCTATTGTATATGGCGTACAGTAATGCAGGTTTCCTATGTAGCTTCTTCCTCCACATCCAGTTGAAACTGTATTATTAAAGCCACATAATGCGCTGTAGTTTTCCTGGATGCAGGCACTGCCTGTACGTTGAAAACACCTCATTGACTTTTGCATATATCCATTTGACATTAGAAAATCCCTTGCACAGATATACAATTCCATTGTATCTGGAGAAGGCTTTATGCCAGTTTTATAAAGCCCTGTTCCTTTTTTTACATAAAGCGGATACACAAATAACTCCTCTGGCTCAAAGAAAACAGCCTGTTTTAATGATTGTAAAAGTGTATCTTTTGTCTGTCCAGGGATTCCATATATTATATCTATATTTAAACATGGAAAACCAACAGCCTTTATATTGCCAAGTGCTTTTATAGCACATTCTGGTGAGTGGAAAC
Source organism: Lachnoclostridium sp. UBA7122 (assembly GCA_002493085.1). Classification (GTDB taxonomy): domain Bacteria; phylum Bacillota; class Clostridia; order Lachnospirales; family Lachnospiraceae; genus Butyribacter. The sequence goes on along the minus strand of DKXQ01000144.1, from coordinate 16,841 downwards.
GCCTGAGTTTTTCCAGTTCAGTTTTGTTAAAACTCTGGATTCCTATACTGATTCTTGATACGCCATGCTTTTTTAAAAGCTGCAGTTTTTCATCCTCCGTCTGGTTAGGTGATGTTTCAACTGACACTGGTACTATACCAGGCTTTATTCCAAAATGCCTTTCTGCAATATCAAATACCTGTGCCAGCAGATGTATGGGCAGTATAAGCGGAGTTCCGCCTCCAATGGACATTTCATTAAAGAAAATCCCATCTGGCATAGCCTCTGCTATCTGCCTTGCATGTTTTTCCATTGTACAGATATACTCTTGCATAAAAGATATATTGTCTTCCATGCCCGCAACTGAAAAAAGGTTACAGTAACCACATTTATACTGGCAAAACGGAATATGGAAGTAAAGACTGTTATTACTTCCCTTAAGGCAGTGCAGCCAGTCTTTTAAGTTTATGCCTGAAAGGTTTCTATAAGCTGTTTTATGTGGATAGCTGTACATATATTGTATATATGGCCAGATTGTATCCTTGGTATTTTCTTCTATAATAAAATGCTTATATGGCACAATATTGACAATTGGATGATTTATGCCATGATACCACATGCCATCTTCTCCATAACATGTTCCATGGTCTGAACAGCATATTACAAATGTATTTCCTTTTTTAGCAAAACCATCAAACAGCCTTCCTAACTGGCTGTCAACATATCTGAGTGCAAGCCTGTGCGTTTCCACACTGTCTTTCTTTTCATCTTTGCCATAAAAATAATTAGGATAATGGACAGCAGAAATATTTATATACATCATTATCTTTTTGCTGTTATCTGCCTCAGACAGTTTTTTTAACGCAAAATCCACCTGGTTTTTTGTGGAATCTTTTACTTTGCAGCCAAAGGAAGGATGCCAGTAACTGTATTTAAAATATGATGGCATAACACTTCCAAGCTTTGTTCTTTTGTCAAAGAAACTCAGCCCGCCTATGCAATATGTTTCATATCCTATATTTGCAAGTTCCTGCACCCATGTAGGCTGGGAAAATAAAAAAGTTCCCTCTGGTGCTTTTCTTCCTATTCCAGTATCTGCAGAAAAAAATAATTTTTCTCTTTTTTTCATTTCATTAATTTCTTCATCAACTGGGAAAAAGCCCGCAAACATTGCCTGATGCGATGGATATGTAAAATTTCCTGGAGCCTGGCACTTCCTCCAGTTTCCATATTTGTTTAAAACAGGAGTTCCTCCGCTTTTTTCTTCTTCATATGCTACATCAAAACGGAGTGAATCTATACATACAAACAAAATATTATAGTTTTCTGTTATCTTGTCCATATTTATATTCTGTATCATATATAACTTTCCTCACCAGAACATATTTTGTGCATATTTAAGCTCTAGTATATGCAGACAAATATTCAATCTGCCTTTTATAAATTTTATTTTCTGAATATATATCCTGGTATATCAGGTCTCCTTGTCCATTAATTTCAATAATGCGTGGTTTTCTGCTTCTTTTGTCAAGCATGACATCAATGCCAGCCACATTAAGGCCATCAAACAGGGAAACAGCCTTTTTACAAAGCTGTGTTATACCAGATATATCTGTATCTGTAAGCCCAAGTACTTTTATATCAGCCGCCTGGTTATTAATATGCAGATTGGTAAATGGTCCTTTTGACTGACGTACAACTATATGTTCTATTCTGCCAAACTGGCATACCACTCTTAAATCATAGTTTTTGCCATTTAAAACGTCTTTTGGATACCATCTTTCAGCTATTGCACCTAGATTTAGAAGCCTTCCAAGTATATCAATAATCTCTGTTTTGTCTTCTGAAATATACACTCTCTTTGTATTATGTAACCTGCCATCTGCCTGTATACATGTTGTATAAAGTTTCATGCGCTGCCTTGAAGGATTAGCATGCAATGCAGCAATTCCTGCTGCCCCTGAATAATCTGCTGGTTTAATAAATACAGAATATATATTTTTATCTTCCATAATTTCAAAAAGCTGCTGTACTGAAATAAGTTTGTCTGCAATCATATCTGTAACTGGAATATTATTTTTCATAAGTACTTTTTTTGTATAACTTTTATCTAATGTATTTAGTATGGCAGCCGGAGAATTAAGAAACAGACAATTTAACAAGTCCATCTTTTTTAAAATGCATTTATATGTTTCAAGACAGCCACGCATCTTTTCTAAATCTGTAATTGTATAAGATGGCGGGTCTATCTTAACAGCCACATCCTTTAATTCTTCCAAATCTGGTTTTGCAAATATATCATCCCAGTCTGTCACTTTAACAGCAATGCCCTGCCTGTCTGCTGCCTCTTTAAAAAAAATTGTGCGCTTTGATGACGGGCTGCCTATCAGGTTAATTTTTTTATCTGCCATTATTCTGTAAGCGCAGGATAATAGTACAATTCACCGTCATACTTCTCTGGTTCATTATCATCATCAAGATTTATTTCAATGCCAAGCTCATCTGCAAGCTTGTCAAGCTTTTCCATCATACTGTCTGTCATATAGTGGTATTGCAAATCAACAGTTTTAATATTAGCATATTTTTTAAGTCCGTCAAGGATTATCTGCCCGCCTTTATCTGTAAGTGTTCCATTTGCAAGAACCAATGTAGTTATCTGTGAGATGTATTTACTTTCAAATACTATCTTTGCAATATCATCCTGTATTTCGCTGTCTTCAATTCCAAGATGTTTAAGATTAGGAAAATCTGAATTATCCAGAAGATTTTTTATTGTGCCAATATCCCCATCAAATCCATAATTTTCTATGCCAATATATAACATTAAGGCTGTTAGTGAAGGAAGCTTTGCTTTTTTAACGCTTTCTATTACAGAAACAGGAAGTCCGCCACATATAATTTCCAGATGTTTAAGGTTTCCGTGCTGGATATCTCCAAGTACAAGGCCATTACTCCCCTTTATACACAGTACTTCAAGCTGTGGCATGGCATCCCACAATTTGGAATAATCTCCCTGGAGAATCCAAGAAACTTCACATTCTGAATAATCCATATCGCCAATAAACAGGCTTTTTATATTGGAAAACTTGTCTTTGTTTGCTACAATGCCATCAATAATGTCCTGGCAGTTATCTTCCCAGGCATTGCCCCATGAACCAATTACAATCTCTTCAAGTGATGCCAGCTCTCTATCAGCTATAATATCTGCAATTAGTGATTTTGCATTTTTACCTTCTGAATAATCATCATAATTATAAGAAAACTCTTTGCTTTTATACATATAATACCCCCTTATTAATAATACAATCCTTATTCTACCACTTTATATGGGAGTTGTATATAAATATTATATTAAAAAAAGCAAGGCAGTACTATATTGTGAAATACAGTACTGCCTGTAATTGTTAATATCACAGCTAATCTGCCCGCTTACAGATTCGTATATCCCATAAGATATTGGTCAGCTTCTTTAGCTACATTTCTGCCTTCATTTATGCCCCATACTACAAGTGACTGCCCTCTGCGCATATCACCTGCTGCAAATACTTTTTCTACAGATGTCTTATATGAACCTGCTTTTGTTTCAACATTAGTGCGTGCATCCAGCTTTACCCCAAATGCCTTTGCTACATAGTCCTGTGTTCCAAGGAAACCAGCAGCTATAAGCACATAATCAGCAGGAATTTCAAATTCACTTCCTGCTATCTCTGCCATATTAATCCTGCCAGTTTTTTCATCCTTTTTTGGTTCAAGTTTTATAAGTTTTACTTTTTTAAGCTTTCCATTTTTGTCTTTGATAAATTCTTTAACTGTTGCCTGGTAAATACGTGGGTCATTGCCATATACAGCGGCTGCTTCTTCCTGGCCATAATCTGTCTTACATACACGCGGCCATTCAGGCCATGGGTTATCTGCTGCCCGCCCATCTGGAAGCTTTGGCATCATTTCAATCTGTGTAACAGACTTTGCGCCTTGGCGTACTACTGTTCCTACACAGTCATTGCCTGTATCACCGCCTCCAATTACAACCACATGTTTGCCTTTTGTATTGACCCAGCCTTCTTTTTTTCCAGATAACACATACTTTGTAGAACGTGTAAGGAAGTCAACAGCAAAGTAAATACCATCCGCATCACGGCCATTAGCCTTTATGTCACGTGGATTTGATGCACCACATGCAAGGATTACACAGTCATATTCTTTAAGTAAGTCTTGTGCTTTGATATCTTTTCCTACATCAGTATTTACAATGAATTTAATACCCTCTTTTTCCATAACTTCCTGTTTCCTGTCAATAACCCATTTTTCAAGTTTCATATTTGGTATGCCATACATAAGAAGCCCGCCAATATGGTTATTTCTTTCATAAACAGTTACCGTATGCCCGCGTTTGTTCAACTGGTCTGCTGCTGCAAGGCCTGCAGGCCCAGAACCTATAACTGCAGCCTTCTTGCCAGTGCGCACTTTTGGAGGTACTGCTTCCATAAGCCCATTGCTATAGCCATATTCAATAATAGCCATTTCATTTGCCTTACATGTAACAGGTGAACCATTAAGGCCACATGTGCATGCAGCTTCACAGAGTGCAGGGCAGACCCTTGAAGTAAATTCAGGGAAGTTATTAGTCTGTTTAAGCATCTTAAGTGCTTTATCCATATTTCCAAGATATAGTAAATCATTCCACTCTGGCACAAGGTTATTTAACGGACAACCTGATACCATGCCATTTAAAATCATGCCTGACTGGCAGAATGGCACACCACAGTTCATACAGCGTGCAGCTTGTTCCTTTCTTTCCTTGTCACTCATAGGTACATGGAATTCATTAAAGTTTTTAATTCTTTCTAAAGGCTCTGCTGCCTTATTATTTTTTCTTTCATATTCCAAAAATCCTGTTGGTTTTCCCATAACACTGACCACGCCTTTCCAAAAATACATATATATTCATAAACCAGCTTCTATGCTTTTATCTTTTTGCCTGCATAAAAAGCTTCTATCTGTGCCTGTTCATATCCAAGCCCATGCTCTTCCATCCTGGCAATAAGCTGTAACATCCTGCTGTAATCATAAGAAATAATTTTCTTAAATTTAGGAAGGTATTCACTAAAGTTTTCAAGAACTTTCCTGCCTTTTCCGGAGCCTGTTGCACTTACATGCTCTTCAATCATTGACTTAAGTTCAAGTACATCATATTTGTCTGTCACAGGCGTTGAAGACACAAGTTCTTTATTTAATTTCAGATACAAATCGCTGTTTTCATCAAGGACATATGCGACACCGCCACTCATGCCCGCTGCAAAGTTCTTTCCGGCAGGTCCAAGTATTACTACACGTCCGCCAGTCATATACTCACAGCCGTGGTCACCTACACCTTCTACAACAGCAGTACATCCTGAATTCCTTACACAGAAACGCTCACCTGCCATGCCATTTATAAATGCCTTGCCACTTGTAGCCCCATAAAATGCTACATTTCCAATAATAATATTCTCTTCTGCTTTAAATACTGTTCCCGCAGGGGGATAAACTATAATTTTGCCACCTGACAGCCCTTTGCCAAGGTAATCATTAGAATCTCCGGCAAGTTCAAGTGTAAGCCCTTTTGGAATAAATGCACCAAAACTCTGCCCACCGCTTCCATGACATTCTACAGTAATAGTATCATCATCAAGTGTATCATTATATTTCCTTGTAATCTCTGAGCCAAGAATTGTGCCAAGTGTGCGGTTTATATTTGTCACATTGACAGATATTTTTGCTTTTTCACCAGTTTCAATAGCTTTTTTAAGTTTAGGCAGAAGCACTTTTTCATCAATAGTCTTTTCAAGTTCAAAATCATATACATTCTTTGGATTAAATTTATTCTCTTTTCTCTCACCAGCAAATGATACATCAAGAATTTCTGAAAGGTCAGCATTATGCTTATTATTATCTTTAATTTTTAATAAATCTGTACGCCCGGTAAGCCCGTCAACTGTCTTTATGCCAAGGGCTGCCATGTATTCACGCAGTTCCTGTGCTATAAACCTCATAAAGTTTTCAACATATTCAGGCTTGCCTTTAAATCTCTTACGCAGTTCAGGGTTTTGTGTTGCAACACCAACAGGGCATGTGTCAAGGTTGCAGACCCTCATCATTACACAGCCCATTGTTACAAGCGGTGCTGTGGCAAATCCAAATTCTTCTGCGCCAAGCAGTGCAGCAACAAGCACATCACGGCCTGTCATAAGCTTGCCATCTGTTTCTATGCGTACACGTGAACGCAGCCCGTTCATAATAAGCGTCTGGTGTGTTTCTGCAAGTCCAAGTTCCCATGGCAGTCCTGCATTATATATAGAACTCCCAGGTGCTGCACCTGTGCCGCCATCATGGCCTGATATAAGTATAACAGCAGCACCCGCCTTTGCAACACCAGCAGCTACAGTACCTACACCTGCTTCAGAAACAAGTTTGACTGAAATCCTGGCATTTTTATTACTATTTTTCAGGTCATAGATAAGCTGTGCAAGGTCCTCTATTGAATAAATATCGTGATGCGGCGGAGGTGAAATAAGGCTTACACCTGGTGTTGAATGTCTTGTCTTAGCTATCCATGGATAGACCTTGCCGCCTGGAAGGTGTCCTCCTTCACCCGGTTTTGCCCCCTGTGCCATCTTTATCTGTATTTCGTCAGCACTTACAAGATAGCGTGATGTAACACCGAAACGCCCTGATGCAACCTGTTTAATTGCAGAACACCTGTCCTCTTCCTGTCCCTTTGAAAGAAGCCTTTCGATACTTTCGCCTCCTTCACCACTGTTTGATTTGCCATGAAGCCTGTTCATAGCTATTGCAAGCGTTTCATGTGCTTCCTGTGAAATAGAGCCATATGACATTGCACCTGTTTTAAATCTTTTGACTATTTCATCAACACTTTCTACTTCTTCAACAGGTATGCCCTTTTCAGGATATTTAAAATCAAGCATGCTTCTTAAATTCATCTGGCACTCTTTTTCATCTATAGCTTTTGAATACTGTTTAAATAACTCATAATTGCCAGTCCACGTTGCCTGTTGCAGCAGATGTATAGTTTCAGGATTGTAAAGATGGTCCTCCTTATGTCCTCTGGCTTTATGTTTTCCACGGCTTTCCAGTGTTAAATCTACTGACAGCCCCAGCGGGTCAAATGCTGTTGAATGAAGCCTGTCAACCTGTCTTTGTATATCCTCAAGTGTAAGGCTGCCTGCACAGTATTTTGTATCTGTAAAGTATTTTTCGATAACATCACTGGAAATGCCAATTGCTTCAAATATTTTTGAACCCTGGTATGACTGTATAGTTGAAATTCCCATTTTAGAAGCAATCTTTACTATTCCATGAAGCACCGCTGCATCATAATCATTAACGGCAGCATAATAATCCTTGTCTAACATTCCACTTTCAATAAGCTCTTTTATAGTGCTGTGTGCAAGATATGGATTAATTGCACATGCGCCATAGCCTAATATTGTTGCAAAATGGTGTACTTCTCTTGGTTCTGCCGACTCAAGAATCATCGCAACCCTCGTTCTTTTCTTTGTTGTTACAAGGTGCTGCTGCATGGCTGCAACAGCAAGCAGTGAAGGTATTGCTACATGGTTCTCATCAACTCCCCTGTCTGTAAGGACAAGAATATTTACACCTTCCCTGTATGCACGGTCTGCTGCAAGGCACAGCCGGTCAAGTGCTTTTTTAAGTGAAGTATTTTTATAGTATGTTATAGGAATATCTTCACATTTAAAGCCTTCTTTATCCATATTTTTAATTTTAATCAGGTCTGTATCTGTAAGAATTGGGTTGCAGATTTTTAATACCTTGCAATTCTCTGCTTTTTCTTCCAGCAGGTTTCCATCTTCACCAATATAGACACTTGTGGAAGTTACAATTTCCTCACGGATTGCATCAATAGGCGGGTTTGTCACCTGTGCAAAGAGCTGCTTAAAGTAATTAAACAGCGGCTGCGGCTGGTTTGAAAGCATAGGCAGCGGTATATCTGCACCCATTGAAACAACAGGTTCTGCTCCATTCTGTGCCATAGGAAGTATTGATGTCTTGTATTCTTCAAATGTATATCCAAACGCCTTCTGGAGCCGTGCCCTTTCTTCATCTGTAAATTCTGCAACTTTCTGGTTTGGTATACGCAGTTCTTTAAGTGTAATAAGGTTATTATTAAGCCATTCGCCATATGGCTGGCGTGATGCATACTTTTCCTTAAGCACATCATCATCTATCAGCTCACCTTTAACTGTATCTACAAGCAGCATACGCCCTGGCCTTAAACGGTCTTTTTTTACAATTTTACCAGCAGGTATTTCAAATACACCCACTTCTGATGACAATACAAGCTGGTCATCAGTTGTTATATAATAGCGTGATGGACGCAGTCCGTTGCGGTCAAGCACTGCACCCATTAAATCCCCATCTGAAAAAAGAATTGACGCAGGACCGTCCCAGGGTTCCATCATTGTTGCATAATACTGGTAAAAATCCCGTTTTTTCTGGCTTACACTCATATCATGCTCCCATGGCTCAGGAATTGTAACCATAACTGCAAGCGGAAGTTCCATTCCACTCATTACAAGAAACTCCAGCGTGTTATCAAGCCTTGCAGAATCAGAGCCATTTGGATTGACAACTGGCAGAACTTTGTGGAAATCTCCTGACAGATAAGGTGTTTCCATTGTTTCTTCACGTGCAAGCATCTTGTCGGCATTGCCTACTATTGTGTTAATCTCACCATTGTGTACAATAAGCCTGTTCGGATGTGCCCTCATCCAGCTTGGATTAGTGTTGGTGCTAAATCTCGAATGGACTATTGCAATAGCTGATAAATAATCCGGGTCCTGTAAATCCTTAAAGAAGGGACGCAGCTGTCCTACAAGAAACATCCCTTTATATACAATAGTACGGCTTGAAAATGATACTACATATGTATCATCATTGCTCTGTTCAAATACACGGCGTGCAACATAAAGCTTTCTGTCAAATGCAAGACCTCTTTCTGTATCATCTGGCCGCTTTACAAATGCCTGCATTATGCAGGGCATACATTCAAGTGCTTTTTTGCCAAGGATGCCTGGCACAATCGGAACATTGCGCCATCCAATAAGTTCCATGCCCTCCTTTTCAATAATTACTTCAAACATCTTCTTCGCCTGGTTTCTTTTTAATTCATCCTGCGGAAAGAAAAACATGCCAATGCCATAATCACGCTCTTCTCCTATATCAAAACCAGATAGCTGGACAGCCTTTTTAAAAAAATTATGGGAAATCTGGAGAAGTATGCCTACACCATCACCTGTCTTTCCCTCTGCATCCTTGCCAGCACGGTGTTCTAATTTTTCCACTATATCAAGTGCACCTGAAACAGTATCATGTGTCTTATTGCCTTTTATATTTACAATAGCGCCAATGCCACAGTTATCGTGCTCAAAGCGCGGGTCGTAAAGACCTCTTTTCTTATTATCCACTGCTTTAGAAGCTTCATAAATCATTATCTTATCCTCCATTCTGCAATCTTCAAGGAACAAAGCAGACAAACCGCTTTAAAAAAAAATAAAAGGGTTCAGCAAATAAAGCTGAACCCCTTTGTTCACCAATCTTGTTGTATTATATTACAGTACTTATAAAAAAGCAACAAAAATTAGTTATAATATATATTTTTTTAAAAGTTAGGTAATTTGGATAAAAACTTAATCTTTTTTTGCTATTTCATTGGTATTAATCTCCAGTAAAGCTGGCTCATTATCACTGAGCAGCCATTTAGCCGTTTCTCTTATATCACAAATATCTGTAAGACAGCGTGCCTTTACGCCCATAGATTCAGAGAGTTTTGTAAAATTTACTTGTGGCTGTAATGTAAAACAGCCAGGATATTCATGAGGTGTTATATTTTCTTCTGTCCAGTAGACATCTATATTATTTTTAAGAAGTCTATAACTGCCGTTGTTAATAATTATAAATTTTGCACCTATATTATAACGTGCAGCGGTCTGCAGTGCCTGTATAGTATAAAGACTGCCGCCATCTCCTGTAAAAGCTGCTACAGTCTGGTCCGGCCTGGCCAGTTTAATTCCCATTGCTCCAGGAATCCCTACCCCAAGAGAACCGCCTCTGGTCTGGAAGTAAGTGCCTGGTTTGCAGTATCTGAAATGATGATTTAAAATATCTGATGAAGTAAGCGCCTCATCAAAAATAATTATATTGCCACCTGATATCTCTTTTAAAGCACTGCAAAATTTATCAAAAATTCCATGTGGTTTCCAGTTTGCAATTTCACATTCTTTTTTATGCTTTAGCTCTTTTTTTCTCTTATCTGCTGCTGATTTTTGCTTATCTGTCTGGTTTTCTTTTATAATAGATATAAGTTTTTCTAAAAATTGTGATGGGTCAGCGGCAATTCCAATATCTGTATGGAAGTTTTTACCAATCTCATAAGTATTTATATCAACATGTATAATTTTAGCATCTTCTCTAAAAGGATTTTCCAGACATGGAAAAACTTCTGGAAATACATAAGTTCCTGCAATAAATATTACATCAGCACTATTAACATGTTTACAACTGTCTGTTCCAAACATATGTCCTAATTCTCCCTGGTATAAATAAGACGAACGGTCACAGTTAACAGATGAGGAATCTGCACCATATACCTGTGCTCCCAAAAGTTCTGCGGCTTCAGTAAGTAACAGGCTGCCTCCCGAGGCACTGATGCCATCTCCAATAATAAACTGTGGTGCTGCGGCCTCAAGCAGGATTTTTGCAGTTTCTTCTATAATTCTGCTTTCTGGTATTACTTTTGTATCAATCCGGCAGGATGGATATACTGGTTCAGTATTTACTTCACTTAATATATCTAAAGGAAGTGCGAGAAATACTGGTCCCATTGGCGGAGTAATAGCAATTTTAACTGCCCTTCTTAGCATACGCAATATAGAATCTTTATGTACCACCCTGCCACTCCATTTTGTTACAGGCCTCGCCATAGATACGAGGTCACATGCCATTTGTGCATCCATGGAATCATATTTAATTCCAGCTTCACCTGCCAGAATAACTAATGGTGAATGTCCACGCATTGCCTGGTAAATCATGCCTATGCCGTTGCCAAGACCTACACCGCTGTGAAGCTGTACAATAGCTGGTTCTCCTGTTTTTCTCGCATACCCGTCTGCCATTGCTACTGCAATGCTCTCCTGAAGACATGTAATATAATGAAATTGTATATACTTTCCCATTGCATCTAAAAAGCCTTGCTCTACAGTTCCTGGATTGCCAAACATATAATAACATCCATCTGCCATAAGCTGTTCTATTAGTTTCTCATTACCTGTTTTTGGCATATCTGCCCCCATTCACTTTTCTGTTGCCATACATTTACGGATTTTATTTGTAATAGATGCCTTGCTGCCAAATACTTCCTCAGCGATATCAACAGGCAGCTTTCCATCATGTCCTTTTATATATACATCAGCACCGCTGTCAAGCAGTATATCTGCACATTCATCAAAGCCATGCCATAAAGCATCATGTAATGGCGTATAGCCATTCGTATATCCCTGGTAATTGATATTAATTCCTGGTGCAGACAGCAGAATTTTCAGTATTACAAACAGACCATTATAAGTTGCCTTATGTAGTGCTACAGCTCCAAATACAGGCTCTATGGCATTGACATCTGCCCCTTGCTCTAAAAGATAACGCACAATATCTGCTTCATTTTCACGGGAAGCAATTATAAGCGGAGTATGTCCATCATTAAATCCATTTACTACTGGATAGCGCATCTCAATGTCAGCTCCGGCAGACACTGCTGCCTTTACTCCTGCCAGGTCATTATTTAAAACCGCTTTAAATAAATCTTTTCCAGCCTTTTCACGGTCATCCATACGCCGTTCTTCAAGATATCTTTTAATTTTTAGCAGTTTTTCTTTTTCATTTTGCTGTCTGTTTACCTTTAGTTCAAAATCAATATGTTCATCTATTGTAAAACCATAATTTGCTGGTATTCCAATAGCAGCATCATTTTCAAGAAGATATCTGCAGCAGCCAGCCTGTTTAAACCAAATGGCATCCATAAGCGCTGTATGCCCTGTGGATGCTGCAACAGCATTAATATGTATGCCATGTTCTACAAGATATTTCACAATTTCCAGATGTCCTCCCTGGCATGCTTTGTGCAGCGCAGTTGCACCAGCTTCCGGGTCAGTCTGGTTAATATCTGCGCCAGCACGTAGCATATCCTTTACACGTTCTATATCTCCACATCCTGCTGCGTAAAGAAATTCTGGAATTTTACAATCTATGGGAGTTGTTTTTTTTTAAACGCTGCTACCGCTTCAGTAGTATCCCAGAAAGCCTGCCATTCAGTTATTTTATCACCATCGCGCTTCATCTGGAAAAACACATCTGCATGGTAAATTGTTCCAGTATCAATTACGCGGTTTGTTTCATATACATGTGCTAATATTATATTTCCATCTACAAATATATCAATCAGGTCAAAATGTTCTGTTTCTGAAAGTGACCCATATGCTTCAAAAGTCTTTATAACCTCATATTTACCATGATATGTTCCAATCCAGGGAATTATATCATTGTATCCATATGTCAGCTTACTGTTTTCCCACTGTATATTTTCATCCATATAAGAATACATTTCTTCAAAACGTCTGCCTTTTAATGCATCAAACCACTTAACCGCTAAATCATACGTTGCCTTCATGCTGTATATCTCCTTTCAAAATTTACTTAAATCCTTTTCTTACATCTTCCATAAATAAATCATAGTCCCTAAGTGGCCATACCTGCTCAAACTCAAGGTACTCTCTCATAGGAAGCTGCCCCATGCAGTTTCTGTCTAAAGCATCAGCAGATTCTACATCTACAATGACTATAACCCTGTGCTGTGCAGCAACCTTATAAATTCCAATAACTTTAACAGGGTCCTTTGTCTGTCCTGTCTGGCTTTGTGCATGGTCCCCTTCTTTGGCTTCCAGTGTCCACAAGTCATCCTGGGATATCCTGCCCTGGTAATTCCACTTCATCTGCACATAAAATAACATATAATCTCCTCCTAAAATATTCTGTTTTCCTGGCATAATAACTTATAAAGATATCTGCTATTTACTGCTTTTTTCAATTCTGTATATACTGTCTGGAAGTTTGCATCTTTTAAAATCATTGCAGCAGTCCTGTAATCTTCCAGCCATATATGTAATGCAGCATCAAACGGAGCTTCTCCAATTTCATAAAAGCTATCTTTTACTATACTTAAAGTAAGCTGCCTGATATCATTTATTTCTTCAAATTGTTTTATAATACTGTCTGAAAGATACTTCCTGAAAATATCCAGTGGAATTCCTTCTTTTCTCTTCATAAGAAATAACAATTTATACTCAGGATCCCTATCATCCAGAATTTTATCATAACTATATGTATCAAGACTAACCGTCTGCCAAAAGGCAGCCCAGTTTGGTTCATCTGTTCTTGCTCCTTTAATAAAAGCATCAGATTCCAGGGATGCAAGCTGTTCTTGTTCATTTTCCAGCCAGATTTCAGCTACTCCATTAAAGATGGGTCCATCTTCCCCTGGAATTGCAAGAATCCTGTTTACTTTATACTTTTTTATCTGGCTGATTTTCCTGGCATACTGGACTGCATGTACATTAACCCAGTAATCCTGGAACTCCTTTACAGACATACCAGGTTTCGGATTTGCAAATATAAGCTGGTGTATCATCAATCTGCCTCCTATCTGAGTGTGTTATAAGTTATTTTAACAACACGGTTCTTATCCTCCATAAATGATAACTCCTGATAAAATTTAATATTAACTTTATTGGCACGGAAAATATATGGCGCTGCCTGTTGTGCATCTTCTTCTTTTGAAAATGCATAATACAGCTCAAAATCTTCTCCTTTAATCTGGCTGCTTGTCATATATCCAAATAAAGCATGTTCAAAGCTGTGCAATGCATTTTTCCAGCTATGTGCTTTTGGGTAACAGAGTACTGGCTTATTAGTTTCACCATCCACCATATGCCATATTTCACCATTTTCATAATCAACCATATACTTAAACCAATAGGCATATGTATTATTAAGGTATTGCAGATAGGAAGGATCATTAAGAGAAAGAATTGCTGCTGCCTGGTCCAGTTCTGCAAGAATCCACCATTCTTTATCCTTGTCCATCGCACCATTTTCATCAAACCTTCTGCCCCAGCACTTGTCTTTTTCTATATAAGCTTCTTTTAATATTTTATCAATCTTTTCACGTGCGAATATCACATAGGACATATCATTTAACAAAACACCAGCCATCAGTACCAGCCACATTGTTTTTACAGAATGTCCAAAATCTGTATGGTCTCTTCCAAGGCTTTTAACTGCTGAACTTGTATCCTGTCCCCAGAAAAATTCATAGCGTTCACTATAAAATCTGTATATTAGGATATCCACTATATTTTTTAAATCTTTTTTCCAATCAGTCTGATATGGTTCTGGCAGGGATGGCAGTACAAATAACATATATGCATATATCTGGTCAAGCTGTGCTACAATTTCAACACTATTATCTATATTGTCTTTTGGAAGCCATGTTATGTATCCTTTTCCATCATCATAATAAGTTTCAAATATGTAATTTTTAAACTTAATAATATGCTGTAGCACAGTTTCGTCATGTGTGAGAAAGTAGTACATACACAGTCCTGTCATACCATAAGCCAGATCCTGGCTGTTACGTTCCTCTCTTGGCTGTTCCCATTTGCCACTGCTTTTTTCCTGACGTGTAAACATTCCATGATTGCCGTCCATTGCTTTAATAAGGGCTTCTGCGCCTTTTTTACACTGTTTTAGATATACTTCCCTGCCAGTTACATGAAATGCAATGCCATTTGCATATGTCAGCCTTGAGTGTGCTCTTACATAATTATATTCAGGAGTAATAAGCCCCTTTGTATCTTCATTGCTTAATGCTGCTTTGATTTCATCAGGCCATTTATCAGGGTTGTCAGAAAGGCGCAGGCCCTCATTTGTCAGATAAGTTGGAAAAAGCCCGCCCTGAAGTTCTGTAGAGTCTTTACTCCAGAACTTCATCAAATCATTATTAATATGGTCTCTCCATATAAAAGGCTCAGTAAGCTCCTTAATAAGTTTTGGTATATTATATTTCTTTACATTTTTACTCTGGACTGCATTGTTTGTATCCGGGCTGTTATAGCCATATCTCAGATATCCTGTTCTTTTAATTTTCACATCCGTTCCCTCCTTTATAGATTTTTTTATTCATGTCCTGCTGCCGCTGGTTTTCCTGTATGTTGCCAGCAATGTATCACAATAAAGCTCTATATCTGCTGCTGACCTTCCAGTTACAAGGTCATTATCTACAACTACATGTGATTCATCAGGCACATAAATGCCTCCTGCATTGTAGATATCAGCCAGTACTACTGTATGGCAGATAACCTTTCTTCCTTTTAATAATTCAGGAACAGGTGTCAGAATCCACAATGCATGGCACAAAGCTCCTTTTACAATATTAGGATTCATCATAGCAGATGCCATAAACCTGACAGCAGAAGGCGAACGTAAAAAGCCTGTATCAGCAAGGCTTCCCATTGGCGGAATTTCCCGCAGGCGGCATGCAACATAGTTTGCCGCAGTAAGTATAATTGCATACCTGTCTGGGTCACAGCCTGCAATCTCCTTTTTAACCACCATGGATTCTGCTGTTTGCCCAGGTTCTGTAACATCACTGACAATAGTTCTTTCTTTTTGTCCCCACAAATAAGTCATAAATTCTACTTCTGCGCCATGCTTAGTAAAATATTCTTTATAATATTTAATTTCGCTTGCTATATACTCAGTTTCAACTAACACAGCAACCTTTTTTCCTGTTAATACTTTATCCATATCCTGCCCACCTTCCATCTACCAGCCATAACGGCGTAACCCGTTTTCAAGCACGTCTGTCAAAAGTTCACCAGTTTTATAAGAATCAGCAGTTGAACGTCCAGTAATAAACGGATAATCCACAATTGCCGAAATTGTCTTCCCAACATTGCCAATAAATTCTCCCTCTGCCCCTACTGCATCACGGAGTATAAACTCTAACGGATATGGTGCAGGCCCGATATTAATATCATAGCCATAAAAGCCTGTCCCATCTTTATAATCATATTCCAGAGGATGCCCTGTAACATGTTTTCCATAAATCAGGCTTTTTCGTAACCAGTAATCTCTTGCAAATGCAAGGCAGGCAACAGCATAACACTCAGCGGCAACAGGCTTGCCTGCATTGACAAATATTTTAACCAGGTCATGCACTCTCTGGTTATTAGCCATGTCCAGAATAGGTCCGCTTCCTCCAACTAAAAGCAGCGCATCATAAATTTTTAATTTTTCAGCCGCTTCTTCTATACTCTGGTTATATGCTTCAAAATCCCGTAAATATGTACTGCTGCACATATATGGCCGTTCACCAGTCATTTTGCTTAGATTTAATGGTTTATCCAATAAATCTGAATCCTCAATTTTCTTTACTTTCTCTGCCATTTCTTCAGATACAACATGTTTTCCCAGAGCTGGGTCTATAAAGTCCGGGTCCATGCTTGGCTCCAGTGCATGTGGCCTGTTACCTTTAGGCGTTGCAAAATCCAGCATCATGCCATTATTTATCAGAACTTCGTATGGCGCAGCCAGTTCTTCTCCCCAATAACCAAACTCTGACAAAACACATAAAATTTTTTTCATATAATTTCTATCCTTTCATATTATTAAATTCATATATTTAATAACATAATAATATAATTTTATTTAATATAATAATAAAATATAAT
>DKXQ01000177.1:6851-6991 GCA_002493085.1 Lachnoclostridium sp. UBA7122 | reverse complement strand
CCCAGATAAAGTTACACTATTATAAAAAATTATGAGGTCTTTACATTTTTTAACTATCATGTTAAAATATTCTGGTAATGAGCAGTACAGGCAATCGCGGCTGCATGTCCACAAGCATGCAGGTGAGGAAAGTCCGGGCT
>DKXQ01000177.1:0-6500 GCA_002493085.1 Lachnoclostridium sp. UBA7122 | reverse complement strand
TGCCGGATAACGTCCGGTGGAGGTGACTCCCAGGCCAGTGCAACAGAAAATAACCGCCTGAATACAGGTAAGGGTGAAAAGGTGAGGCAAGAGCTTACCGCTTCTTTGGCAACAAAGAAGGCTGTGTAAACCCCATCCGAAGCAAGACCAGACAGGAACGATACAGTTGCCCGCTGTGTTCCGGGTAGGTTGCTTGAACCTGGCGGCAACGCCAGGTCTAGATAGATGATTGTCTGATACAGAACCCGGCTTACAGTGCTGCTCATTGGTTTCTGGCCTATCCAGATTTGTTATTTAAGCATTTGATGAAAGAAAGGAATACAAGTATGCCACTCACGCCAATGATGCAGAATTATATAGATACAAAGCAAGAATACAATGATTGTATTCTTTTTTATCGTTTAGGGGATTTTTATGAGATGTTTTATGAAGATGCCAGTATATGTTCAAAAGAACTTGGGCTTACACTTACATCAAAAAGCTGCGGCCTTCCTGAGCGTGCCCCGATGTGCGGTGTACCATTCCATGCTGTTGATTCTTATCTGAATACCCTTACAGGCAAAGGATATAAAGTTGCAATCTGTGAACAGATAGAAGATTCCAAAGAGGCAAAGGGGCTTGTAAAAAGAGAAGTTGTCCGTGTAGCTACACCAGGAACTAACCTTGACACAGATAATCTTGATGAAAGTAAGAATAATTATCTTATGTGTGTGCTTTACACAGTTAATGCATATGGTATTGCATATGCAGACGTTACAACAGGCGGGTTTTATATGACAGAATTTGATTCTGAAAATAAACTTCTGGATGAAATCAGTAAAGTACTGCCCTCTGAAATAATATGCAATGATTCATTTCTTGTATCAGGAATTGATTTGGAAGATTTAAGAAACAGGCTGGGAATAGTTGTTTCTTCAATCGCATCATGGTATTTTGACGAGGACAAGTGCAGGGAAGTCCTTATGGACCATTTTAAAACAGGTTCGCTTGCAGGTCTTGGCCTAAACGATTACAGCATAGGTGTAATTGCTGCAGGTGCAGTCCTGCAGTATCTTATAGAAACACAGAAGATATCCCTTGAACATATTACGGATATTAAACCATATTCACCTAACAATTATATGCTGCTTGACCGGTCAACAAGAAGAAACCTCGAACTTTGTGAAACAATGCGTGAAAAATCCAAAAGGGGCTCTTTATTCTGGGTGCTCGACAAGACAAAAACATCTATGGGCAAAAGGCTTTTGCGCCAGTCTATTGAACAGCCGCTTGTAAATGCAGATGATATTAACAGCCGGCTTGATATTATAACAGAATTAAATAATAATGCCGTTTCACGTGAAGAAATCAGGGAATACTTAAATTCAATATATGATTTGGAACGTCTTATTGGCAGAGTCGGTTACCGGAGTGCCAATCCAAGAGACCTGATAGCACTGCGTCAGTCATTTTCAGTGCTGCCACATATTAAGTTCCTGCTTTCTGAATTTGAAAAATCCAGATTAAAAGAATATGCAGGACAACTTGATGATTTAAAAGATATTTTTGAACTAATAGATAATTCTATACAAGATGAGCCACCGGTATCCATAAGAGAAGGTGGCATTATTAAGGATGGTTATGACAGTGAAACAGACAGATTGCGGAGTGCTAAGACTGATGGCAAAAACTGGCTTGCACAGTTTGTAGAAGAAGAAAAAAAACGTACAGGAATTAAAAATCTGAGAGTAAAATACAATAAAATCTTTGGATACTATCTTGAAGTGACTAATTCATATAAAGAACTTGTACCTGATGACTGGATAAGAAAACAGACACTTGCCAATGCAGAAAGGTATACCACACCACGCCTGCAGGAACTTGAAGATATAATTCTAGGTGCTGAAGATAAGCTTTATAGTGTTGAGTACAATATTTTCTGCCAGATAAGGGATACAATTTATGACAATATAAGCAGAGTGCAGAAAACAGCACAGATAATTGCCAGTATAGATATGTTTGCATCACTTGCGCTTGTTGCAGAACAAAATAATTATGTAAGGCCTGAAATTACTAAAAAAGGAGGCATTGAAATAAAGAATGGCCGTCATCCTGTTGTAGAAAAAATGATAAGCAATGATTTATTTATTGCAAATGATACATATCTTGATAACAGTAAAAACCGGATTGCCATTATTACCGGGCCTAATATGGCAGGCAAATCCACATATATGCGACAGACTGCACTTATAGTCCTGATGGCACAGACAGGCTCATTTGTACCAGCAGAAAGTGCAAAAATCGGGATTGTTGACAGGATATTTACAAGAGTAGGTGCGTCAGATGACCTTGCAAGCGGCCAGAGTACATTTATGGTTGAAATGACAGAAGTTGCCAATATTATAAGAAATGCAACTAAAAACAGCCTTATAATATTAGATGAAATTGGACGGGGAACAAGCACATTTGACGGGTTAAGTATAGCATGGGCTGTAATAGAGTATATCGCAAATACAAAACTGCTTGGTGCAAAGACCCTGTTTGCCACACATTACCATGAACTTACAGAACTTGAGGGAAAACTTGACAGTGTCAGCAACTACTGCATAGCTGTAAAAGAGCAGGGAGAAGATATAGTATTTTTAAGGAAAATCATTAAAGGCGGTGCTGATAAAAGTTATGGAATACAGGTAGCAAAACTTGCCGGTGTGCCTGAGGGTGTACTGGAACGTGCAAGACAGATTGCTGCAAAGCTTAATGAAAATGATATTCTTGGACGTACAAAAGAAACAGGTGCAGAATCTGAAATTCCTGATTATAATTATGGGATAGAACAGCAGACCAGGACAAAAAAGAAAAACAGGCATAAGGCAGAACGTAAAACAGAGCCATCAAAAATGGAACAGCTTTCTTTATTTGGCACAAATAATTCCAATATAAAGCTAGATGATATAATACTTGAACTTCATGACCTGGATTTGTCTACAACAACGCCTATTGATGCTATGAACATTTTATATAAAATGCAGACGAAATTGCGTGAAAGGATATAGTATGTCTATACAAGTTCTTGATAAGGATACAGTAAATAAAATTGCTGCGGGCGAGGTGGTTGAACGGCCTATGGCTGTAGTAAAGGAACTAATAGAAAATGCTATTGATGCAGGTGCCAGTTCTATCACTGTAGAAATAAAGGATGGCGGTAAAAGCTTAATACGCGTAACTGACAATGGCAGCGGCATTACAGAAGATGATATAAAACTTGCATTTGCCCCACATGCAACAAGCAAGATAAGACAGTTACAGGACCTTTTATCTGTATCTACACTTGGTTTCAGGGGTGAGGCGCTTGCAAGCATTGCTGCTGTTTCACAGCTTGAAATGCTTACCAAAACCAGAAATGCATTTAATGGTTCAATATATGCTATAGAGGGTGGCAGCGAAAAAAGATATGGGCCAGCAGGTTGTCCAGATGGAACGACATTTATAGTCAGAAATCTTTTTTACAATACGCCAGCAAGGCTTAAATTCCTAAAAACGCCACAGACTGAAGCTGGCTATATAAACAGTCTGGCAGAACGCATGGCTCTGTCACATCCAGAGATTTCATTCAGGTTTATCAGCCAGGACCAGACAAAACTCTGTACATCTGGCAATGGAAATATAAAGGATATAATTTATAATATATATGGCAAAGATATAACTTCAAATCTGCTGCCATTTAACGTAATAAAAGGAAGCTGTAAAATAAATGGTTTTATTGGAAAGCCTGTGATTTCACGTGGCAACAGAAGCTATATAAATTATTTTATCAATGGCAGGTTTATAAAAAGCAATATTATCTGCCATGCAGTTGAAGAAGCATATGCGCCATATATGATGCAGCATAAATATCCTTTTACAGTGCTTTATTTTAATATTGCGCCCCAGCTTATAGATGTCAATGTACATCCACAGAAAATGGAAATACGCTTTACTAATGAAAAAGAATTATATAAAGATACATATACTGCCGTTTCAGAAACTTTAAAACATAAAGAACTTATCCCGGATGTAACTCTGGAAAAAGACAGCACAGATAAGAATAAGCCAGAAAAAGATAAAATACAAAAAAACAAAATAGTACATATCACAGAACAAACTAATATCAATAATACAACTGGCAGTCCAGACCATATAATTCCCTATGAAAATACTATTGCAGACAGCCATTCAGCAGCGCAGGTTCCAAAGTTCAGGGAGACTGCTGCATATAAAGCCCATAATATCCAACAGGAGACACTGTTTGAAACAATTATGCCAAAACAGGCAGAAAAAGATATAAAAATTATTGGCCAGGTTTTTTCTACATACTGGATTTTGCAGCATGGTGACAATATATTTTTAGTAGACCAGCATGCTGCACATGAAAAAGTGCTTTATGAAAAACTTATGAAACAGGTAATTAACAGCCAGCCTCTTACACAAATGCTTGCACCACCACTTGTTTTAAGCCTTTCAATGCTTGAACAGCAGGCACTGGAAGAAAATACAGGGGTTTTTGCAAAACTTGGTTACCGTATTGAAAACTTTGGTGGCAGGGAGTATATTGTAACAGGTGTACCAGCACATTTGCCAGATGTTGCAAAACAGGAACTTATTTTGGAAGTAATTGATGGGCTTGTAGATAATAAGGCCAATATAACTCCTGAAACACTGCTTGAACGTATTGCAACAATGTCATGCAAGGCAGCCGTAAAGGGTGGCAGCAGCCTGCCAGAAATCCAGATGCATGAACTTTTAAAAGAGCTGATGTCACTGGAAAATCCCTATAACTGTCCGCATGGACGGCCAACAATGATAAAGATAACAAAGCGTGAACTGGAAAAAAGATTTAAACGTATTGTATAAATACAGAACTATTGCTATCCCATATGGAGTTTGAATAATGAATCCACTTATAATTATAACAGGACCAACAGCAGCAGGAAAAACTTCACTGTCCATAAATATTGCAAAAGAAATTAATGCTGAAATTATCTCCGCAGATTCCATGCAGGTTTACCGCGGTATGGATATAGGCACTGCAAAAATCAAGCCAGAAGAAATGTGTGGCATAAAACACTATCTTATTGATGAATTTAACCCACAGGACGAATTTAATGTTGCAGTCTTTAAAGAAAAGTGTAACAATTATATAGAAGAAATTTACAGCCGTGGCAAAGTGCCGCTTATAGTTGGGGGCACAGGGTTTTATATACAGGCCGTTTTGTACAATATTGATTTTAAAGAAATGAAAACAGACTATGCATACCGTGAAAGCCTCTGGAGCTTTGTAAAAGAACATGGTGTATATGAGCTTCATAAAAAGCTTGAAAAAATAGATAAGCCTTCCGCTGCTTCCATACATCCCAATAACGTCAAGCGGGTTATAAGAGCACTGGAATATTATAAACAGACAGGTACGGCCATATCATCCCACAATGAAGAAGAACGCCAGAAAAAGCCAGCATATGCATTTAAATACTTTGTGTTAAACCTTCCAAGAGATATACTATATAAAAGGATAGACAAGAGAACAGAACAGATGCGTGAAGACGGGCTTGAAGATGAAGTCAAATCACTTATAGCAAAAGGGTGCACTAAAGATATGGTTTCAATGCAGGGATTAGGTTATAAGGAAATAATCAATGCAATAGATAGTGGCACATCTGTTGATGATGCATTTGAAAAAATAAAACAGGAAACACGTCACTTTGCGAAAAGACAGCTTACATGGTTCAGAAGGGAAAAAGATGTAATCTGGGTTGAAAAGGATAAATTTGCATCTGAAAAAGAACTTCTTGCATACTGTATTGCAGAGTGCAGGAAAATACTATAATTGATAAAGAAGAGGTAATATATGAAACGTATATGTAAAGAATGTGGCAGGGAATTTGAAATAACATCAGGTGAAATTAACTTTTATAAATCTAAAAATTTAGAATTGCCAAAGCGTTGCAAATCTTGCCGTGATAGGGATAAAAACAGGGCACAAGAATCCCATAGCCACAAAAGTACAAAGAACAAACTTATTACTGCAGCAATATTATTTATCTGTATTATTACAACACTGTCTGGCAGACAACTCCGGGACGCTGGTTCTGACAATAGTAATGACAATAATAGCGCTTATTATGAAAATGACAATAATAAAAACAGCAGTAGTAATAATGCTTCCTCCTGCCAGTTCCGCAGTGATAAATATCTTACAGAACATTTTGAAAAACATGGTGGTGATTTTAACTATTCTACAAAAGAAGAATACCTTGCAGGAGCAAACAATGTAATTTCTTCCAGCAATGCACTACATAAAATAGAAAAAGAAGATGGAGATGATGTATATTATCTGGAGGAAACAAATGAATTTGTAATAGTGTCAACAGATGGATATATAAGGACATATTTTAAACCAGAAGATGGGATAAAGTATTATAACAGACAGTAAATCCCATCCTCGTATTTGATGTTCTTCACTAAGGAACTGCAAATAATTAAATTGA
>DKXQ01000054.1 GCA_002493085.1 Lachnoclostridium sp. UBA7122 | reverse complement strand
ACCCAGATAAAGTTACACTATCTTCCTGCATCAGAACACAGACTGTATTTACTCGCTTTGGAAGTATTATTCTGTGTTCCTGGAGTAAAAAACATTACTAAGGAAAATTATAAGAATTTTCCATATTTTGGGATACAAAACTATATACAAAAATATCAAAATCATGATATAATAATTAATTAAGTATTGCCAGATAAGCTATACTGGTATTTATTATTCTTAAAACAGAAATGAAAGGAAAAATATATGAATTTACGAAAAGAATGGTATGAACAAGAACTACAGAAAACTGAAGAAGCAGTAATGCACCGCCCATTAGAAGAAGAATACTCTTTTTACCGTGCTGTAAGTTCTGGTGATATGGAGTTTGTACAGGAAAACTGCCGCCAGGACACTTTTACTAATCCAGACGGCATGGGAATTCTTTCTACAAATTATTTAACTAACCTGAAGTACCACTTTGTCATTACAGTTGCTATGATTACAAGGCAATGTGTAGTATCAGGCATGGAACTAGAACAGGCTTACCGCCTGAGTGACTTTTATATTTTAAAGATGGATACATGTACATCTGTAGAAGCAGTTTCACAGCTCCATCACAGCATGGCTCTTGATTTTACTGGAAAAATGGCTCTTGTTAAAAAAAGCAATGCAATATCAAAACCCATAGTTATCTGTATGGATTTTATCTACAGCCACTTAAATACAAGAATCACTGTACAAGTTTTATCTGACTATACAGGTTTGTCGCCAAGTTATCTTTCAAGGCTTTTTAAAAAGGAACTTGGAATTTCTATAAGTGACTATATTTTGGAAAAGAAAATTGAAAAATCAGAAAACCTGCTTAAGTATTCTGACTACAGTCTTGTTGATATCGCAAACTACCTGGCATTTTCTTCACAAAGCCACTTTATACAGACTTTTAAAAAAGCTGTTGGCGTAACGCCCAATAAATACCGTAACCAGTATTACCACGCTTCATGGTAGTATTTGTACAGGCTGCTGCCCGGTTTTCACCAGGACAGCAGCCCGCAGGTTGTGTATAATTAAGAAAATGTTTTACACTATTTAAACAGGGTCATAAGAAACCCATTTATAATATGCTTTTAACGGAGTTTTGCCATCATATGCCCCAAGCCATTCATTAACATTAATTCCTGGCCAGATATTCATCATTATCTGCCCTGGATTGGAAGGCATATTACCCCATGTTCTGTATACTTCTATTCCATCTACAAACCAGGCAATATAATTTGGCCTCCAGTCAAATCCATATACATGGAAACCGTCTGATGCATCAAATCCTAAGTTATGCAGGTGTTCATGACCTCCCACGCCATTTTTATAATAGTTAAACTGTACCTTTGTTGTATCCTTGCCTAAAAATTCGATATCAATTTCATCCCATGGATTATCTGCATATGTGAAAAATGATGAAACTATTCCTGTATTTTTGGCTGGTTTCATACAAACCTGGTACAATCCATATCCAAACTTGTTCCATGTGCGGTATTCTCCACCAGCATAAGGTTTAGAGCCATTATAATCATTTGTTATTGATAACTCTAATGTATCATTATAAAAGTTTACATTGGATGCCCTCCATGTGCAGTTAAACATGCCGCCATTGCTCCATCCGTCTGCTTTCTCCCATACCTGTGGATCATAAGAACCAAAACTAGCTCCAAAGTGTGTAGTGATAACAGCAGCTTCAGTTTTTGCTGGTGCAGCTATCGTCATTAAAGCACTAAGTATTACACATATACACTTTTTTATACCTTTCTTCATTGTACTACCTCCTAAAATACACCAAAATTTTGCTATATACTGTTTACTTGTTACTATCTGGCCCAAGCTCTGCCTCAATCTGGAATTCTGTATCTGGCATGGATATTATCTGCTCCCTGTCCAGATATGCTGCACTGCTGTCACAAACCAGCTCTATTGTGCTGTTGCAGACTGCCCTTTTTACTATATACTCCCCATAAGTTAATTTTTGTGGGTTTTTATAAGTTATATTAAATTTCTTGCCTGCAAAGTAAAGGCTGATGCTGGCATTTCCCTCTGCATCAAACTGTTCTTTTAGCAGTTTAGGGCGCATTACAAGATTGCCAGTTACGCCATGTACGCCAAATACTTCTGTAACTACTGTAAGCATATACCAGCTTGCAGCTCCTGTCAGATAGTGGTACATCCCTTTTCCTTCATTATTAAAATACTCAGGTATCCCCGGATAAATCTTACTGGTTTTAAAGTCCAGCGCAGTATCTGCAAGTGTCTGTAAGGCTTTGTATCCTTCTTTTACAAATCCCCTCTGGTATAAAGCATTGGCAAACATTACCGTCATATGTGAGAATACAGCCCCATTTTCCTTTTCGCCATATGTAAAAGAAAACATCCTTCCCATATTAAACTTTTCTTCTTTAAAATTAGTATTTAAGCGGTAGCCGCCAATTTCTTTATTATACAAATAGTGGTCTGCACTTTTACATATCTGCCCTATCTGCTCATCTGATGCTGTACCGCCCATAATTGCAAATACCTGGCCAGTAAGCATCATCTTTGCTTCTCCGTCAGAATAGCTTTCTAACGGCTGTTTGTCATTGTCATAATAACTGTTGAACCAGCCTTCGCCTTCACTGCCGGTAATCCATTCTGTCTTACGGATATGCTCTTTTATCCAGTCTGACTTATGCTTGAGGTTTTCTGCAAGTTCACACAGGTTAACCTGTATCTTCTTTCCACTTATATTATGTCTGCATGACCTGGTATAATTGTGTAAAAGTTCCTGTTTGGCAGATACGCTTTCATAAAGCTCTATATCATCTTTTAACAAAATCTGCATCTCTTCTAACAGTTCTGTCTGCTCCCATCCATGTTTTTCATACAGCAGCATAAGAAGTTCTGATAACTGTGACAGGTTGCCTGCATATGCACATGTAAATGCTACGCTTTCCCCATTTTCTTCTGCCATATCCAGCGCATCATTCCAGTCAGCGCCACGCAGCATTATATGGTTGTGTGTGCCTGTTTCATAAAATGCACATAAATTCTGTAATAATATGTGTTCAAGTATACTTCCTTCATATATGCTGCCATCCCCGCATTTTTGTTTTAAGCCATAGTCTGTATTCCACAAAGAATCAAGGCTTCTGCCACGCTCTGCCTGTTCATCTTTAAAATAACAGGCTTTTTCTTTTAGTATATCTGTACCGCCTGTCTGTCCAATATATAACTTTGTTGTTATAAATGGCCATAAACCGTGATCCATCCAGACACGTGCAATCCCATTTCTGTCTGCAATAAATTCTCCCTGGTTTGCTCCTATTATTGTGGCATTAGTCCCGTCAAGCCGTACACCGCCATAGTTATCAATAATCATCTGGCGTACACTGCCCGGGTCCATAATTAAAAGTGAAAGACAGTCCTGCCATAAGTCGCGCCATCCTCTTCCGCCTCTTCCATAATCGTGGTATGGAAGGAATGAGCATCCATAAATCCTTCTTAATACCGGCTGGAAACTTACCCAGCGCATAAAACAGTCAAACTGCTCATTGCCTGTATAATATCTGGCATTTACTTTTTCCTGCCAGTATTTTTTCACTTCCTCTAAAGCCTTTTTGGTTTCGTCTGTGGTCTGGTAATGCATAATAATGTTTTCTATATCTTCTTCATTATCTGTAATACCCATAATAATTGTGTACGAAGCAGACTCACCTGGCTTTAATGTAATCTGGGCAAAACGTATTCCTCCAATTGCTTCTTTTCCTTCAATACAAGTTCCAGCAGGCACACCTTCTTCATTCTTTAAAATTTTATATGGATGTGTAAAAGTTCCGCTGTCACCTATATAGTCTTCTACAGCTGGATAAAAGCTCTGAGGTTTTCCACCTTTGCCTGTAATGCCACATACAAAATATGTTAAATTGTTTTTGTGATGCCCTCTTTCATCAAAAGACAATGACGGTTTTACATATACGCCATAATCTGTAGTCCTGATTCTGTGGAGAAGTGATGTAACATGTCTATGGTCTCTTATATTATCTGCGCTTCTGCCAAAAACAGGTATGGCCGCTACAGGTACAGCCTGTTCTTCTGTTTCACCTGTATTTGTAACTTCTACATGCATAATCTCCACATTGTGCTTAACTGGTACAAAAGATGTTACTTTAGCCTCCATCTGGTATTTTTCTGACTGCCTTGTAATAGTCTGCCACATAAATCCCGCTTCAAGACTGCTTTTATCCTGCATTTCTGTAAATTTTTTACATTCCTCTTCTGCAGATGCCCCGGTCACAGACCACGCACCCCTGTCTTGTACAATACACCAGAAGTTTCTTGTTGAACGGTTATTGTGCAGGTTTTCTATGCTGGCTGGCTCTAAAAGAAAAGCATTCTGGTTTATTTTAATATCTCCTCCCAGATTTGGAGATATGGCACTTTTAATGCCATTATCTCCCGCAACTGGAAAATACAAATTATTGTAGTTTTCCGGCTGCTCTATAGAAAAAGTACCATCTTTATCTAAGAAATTTATTGCTCCCATAACTTACTTATCCTCCTTATATTTAATTACGGATTTTAAAAATCCCAATTTGTGTTGCAAGTTCTTCTGCTGAAGCCGTAAGCTGTTCAGAACTGTTTGCCACAGTTTCGCTGTTCTTCATCAGGCTGTTTGCCTGCTCTACAAGTATATTGGAAGAGCCCAGGATTTCTTCTGAACTTGCTGCCTGTTCTTCAGAAATTGCAGCAACATTTCTTGCCACATCCTCTACTTGTTCTACTTTCTGTATCATATTTTGTATCAGATTGCCAGTTACGTCGATATTTTCAAAAATAATATCAAATGTATTAACTGCATCTTTAATAAGCAGGCTGCTGCTGTTAATGCTTTTTACACTGTCATCTGCCTGGCTTACAACATCTTTGACAGATGTCTTTATTTCCATAACAAGATTGTCAATATGCTGTACAGAAGCAACACTTGTCTGTGCCAGCCTCCCAATCTCCATTGCCACAACTGCAAATCCCTTTCCTGCATCACCTGCACGTGCTGCTTCAATAGAAGCATTAAGTGATAAGAGGTTTGTTTCGTCTGCAATATTTCCGATAACTTTTGTAATATTAGTAATTTCTTCTGATGCTTTTCCTACTTCATCAATGGCAGACTGAAGTTTCTGCACTGAACTGTTGATATCCCCCATAGCCGTGCTTACGTCCTGCATAGCCTGTTTTCCTGTTTTAGAGACATTGACGGTTTCTTTCATTTTATTATTTACGCCATCACCGTCATCTTTAGTCTCTTCTACAAGCATAGCAAGTGTTGTTGCACTTTGTGCAATTTCTCCTACAGAAAGTGAAAGCTGTCCTACTGTATTATTAAGTTCTTTCATTGATTTATTCTGCTCTTTGGAAGCGCCAAACATCTGTTCAGATATATTTTTACTATTATCTGCCTGGCTGTGCAGCGCACATGAAACATTATCTATAGATGCAATCATTGAAGACATAGCTTTAATGAATTTTTCTACACACCGTCCCATTAAGCCAATTTCATCATTGCTCTTTGTATGGCTTGAAATAGTGAAATTGCCTTCTGTCATAGTTTTAATAACATCTGTCAGTTTCTTTACAGGCCTGATTACAATATGTATAATGCGCTCAACCAGTACCATAAGCAAAATTATAGAAACCAGTCCGAATAAAACCATAACATTCCTGATAAAATCCAGGTCACTATAGACTATTTCCGAAGGCACATAGGATACAAGAACCCATTCTGTTCCAGTTACCTTCTGAAAGACTGACATATTGCCATCTATCTCAGCTAAATCAAGATTATTTTGTGTAATCCTTTCACCTGCTTCTCTCATAAAATCATTATCCAGACTGTCTAAAGTCTTTGAAATCAGAGATGTATCACGTGAAGCAAGAATAGTATTATCTTTTGTATTCACCAGAAACGCCTCAGCATTGTCCATTTCGACAAAACTGTTTACATATACACTGATTTTATCTAGTGATAAATCTGCCGAAATCACATATACCCCTTTATTATTAGTTCTTAACATGCCACATGCACTTATGACCTGTTTTCCGCTTTCATTAGTATAAGCATTGGTAAACCCCATATTTACCCTGCTTAATGCATCCTGAAACCACTCTGTCTGTACTACATCAGCAGAACCAGGCTCTGCTGCAGGATCTTTTTCACTAGTTTTTATAATTGATACATTACTTATATGTACATCTGCTGATGAACCCATTGCACCAAGGTTAAATTCCAGCCGCCCATTTGCATCATCCACATCTGCCATAGTAAACTCATATTTAAATGTCTGTTTCTGTGTTGTTAATTTTACCTCTGTATCTTCCAGATAACGGATGTAGTCACGGTCTGGCGCTGATATCCCAGTTTTTATGGTTCTTTCTTCATCTGCATAAGCGTCAAAGCTTAACCTGTATGAAGTGCCTTCTTTTACTGGCAGCGCTGGCTGTACAAGCTGTATGCTGTAATCTGCAGTTCCTTCACTTTCTGTCGTGATATAGACTTCACCTCTCTGGATTGTAGCACTGCCTTCTCCCTCCAGTGCTGTATAAAACTGCCAGTCTCCACTGTCTCCTAATTTTTTCCTGCCTTTAAAACTGCCATTGTTTATATAATTGCCATTTCTGTCAGGTTCACGCAAAACTGTATCTGTACTGCGTCCTGCACCCTCACGTCCTTTATAAATCCTTCCGTCCATATCTGCTATGTATATCCCGCCTGGAAAATTGCTGTTAAAACCATAATACGCATCCAGGAGAGACTGCATCTGCTTATCATTTAAGTTAGTCCACTCCAATGCCTGTTTTGCCATAGAAAATGAAGCCAGGTTTTTATCAAGCCATTCTTCGATTTTAGAAGCCTGGTTTTCTACTGATGTAGTCAAAAGTTTCTGTGCATTAGACTGTATTACATTTTTTGATACATAATATGACAGGCCGGTAAGGACTATAATTATAACAACCATTACAGGCAGTATAATACCAAGCAGTTTTGTTTTTATAGAAATAAAATGTCTGTGTTCTTTTTTGTCCTGCTTTATTTTTTTCATTGAAACACCTCCCCCGGTTACTGCAATGGCAAGGTATAGATTACTGGTAATTTGCTACATTACTGGCATCTACTTTCTCAAAAGGCAGCAGTATATGCTTTCCATCTTCTGCCCCCTCTATTTCATCTATGCCTTTGCCTGTTGCCAGATTTACAGCAGCATTTGCTGCTGCCGCTATCTGTGAAGACATCGGCTGGTACACTGTAAAATCCATTTTTCCAGATGCTATTGCCTCACATCCGCCAGCAGAAGCATCTACCCCAAGAAACAGCACAGATTCTGTATCTTTGCCAGCTTCCTCAAATGCGGCTTCCGCGCCAATAGCCATATCATCATTATTGGCTACAACACAGTCAGCTTCCCTTCCTGTCATCAGAAACAGTCCAGTAAGCTCTTTAGCATTGTCTTCATTCCAGCCTGCATTATCTTCAAATACATAATTAATCTTTTTTCCGCTTGCCTTTAATGTCTGTTTAAGTCCCTCCGTCCTTCCAATAGTGCCAGATGCTTCCTTTGGTCCTTTTAACAGCACAACATTGATTTCGTCTTTATCTGACAGCTTTTCCAATATATACTCTGCCTGGTACTGGCCTGCCATATACTCATCTGATGCCACATAGATATAGCGGTTTTCTTCTAACTGGTTATCTGGTGGTGCATTATTAATAAATACTATAGGAGTATCACCTGCTGCCGCCTTTACTTCAACAGCAATATCTGGAGATACAAGCCCGCATAAAAGGACATTGCTGCCTTTTTCCAATGCGCTTTTTACCTGTGCTACCTGTGTTTCGACAGAATTTTCTGCATAACCTGCTTCAAAACTGGCACCTTCTGATTCTGCCTGCTCCTTAAGCTGGCTTGCCCAGCCTTCATAATAATCTCCGCTTTCTATAGTAGTATAATAAATCTTTGCACTGCCACTGCCAGCATTATTTTTATTCTGGCAGCCACTTGCCGGCAAAAGAACTGCCGCTGCCATTAAAAGTATTATTCCTGTTCTCTTTCCCATAGTAAACACCCATCCATTTATTTTTAATAATATTATATCTTTCTATAAACAACATATATCAAATTAACATAAAAAATATCAGATATATGTTTATGAATAATATAAAATTACCGTTCCCGTGTCCCATATTTCTTTATAAAAGCAATTACTCTGCCTGCACATGCACGCACATCTTCTTCTTTAAGATTTCCCTGTGCATATGCCTCACGTATATTATTATCATCGTTAAGGTTGCCTGGCATAATAATATCATTTCCTGCGGCTGCACATTTCCATGGTATGCTTCCGTCTTCAGGAACTGTTGTATTCCAGTCAGATATAAACACACCTTCAAAGCCCCATTCCCCACGGGCAACCGTTGTGCAGATATCCTTGCTGTTAGCTGCATGTACCCCGTTAATGCAGTTGTAAGAAGTCATAATTGCCGCTGGCTGGCTTTTCTTAACTGCAATTTCAAATCCACGCAGGTATATTTCCCTAAGTGTGCGCCCAGATATACAGGCATTTACAGACATGCGGTTATCTTCCTGGTTATTACATGCAAAATGCTTAATTGTCACACCGCACTTTCCACTGCTTTGTACACCATCTGTTACTGCTGCTGCTATAACTCCTGATAACAGCGGGTCTTCAGAATAGTATTCAAAGTTGCGTCCACACAGCGGATTTCTCTGTATATTCATGCCTGGTGCAAGCCATATCCCAATATGGAATTCTTCCATTTCTTTTGCGATTGCTTTGCCAAACTCTTCTAAAAGTACTGTATCCCATGTCTGCGCAAGCACTGTTCCAGTTGGAAATGCTGTACAGTACTGGTAATAAGTGTCTGTATTCTCATGGTGATCTATCTCTTCTAAAAAACCATTCTCAAGAGAGCCAAGCACACCTGCACAGTATATTTCTCCTGTCGTCTTGTCTTTTTCGTAACTTTGCTGGAGACGCAGCCCTGCAGGTCCGTCTGCCATAACTACACACAGCCTGTCCTGGCCATCTGTTATTACAGATGTCTCTCCTGCTGAACCTGGTGCAAGTGTCCCTGAAGAACCAAACATGCTTTTATCAAGCGTACACTTTCCATGCAATAGTGGCAGCAGCTCTTCTGCTGGCTGCTCTTTAGCAACTGGTGTCTGAATTATCCGCTTTTCTTCTTTATGCGGTTTAAAAGTAAGCACAGGCAGTTTCTGTTCTTCTGCCAGGGTGAGCCATTCGCTATTTTTATTCCTGGCAAACTCTGCCATTCCAGGGTCTTTAAATGCCAGACTGCTTTTACATATATTACTTGTATGCTCTAACAGTACTGTTTCCTCTACATCAAGCAGTGCCACAAGTTTAAGGGAACGGGAATTACTGCCTGTCCAGATGCCATACTTGCCGTTTTCAATAACCCATGCATTCATTTGTTCTGAAAAACTTGCAAGCTGCTTCTGTTCTATTTTAATTGAAAGCCTGTGCATATCCCCTGGAAAAAGCATATCCGTTTTTACAAAACCAGCAAGCCTTTGGTACTCTTTTGCAATTCCAGTCTGTGGCGGTGTTATATATACCTGTACAACTTCCCTTCCAGGGTAATATCTGCCTGTATTTTCTACAGTAACGATAACTTCAATTCCTGTTTCTGTTATCTGCACTTCTTCAAATCCTATGGAAAAGGAAGTATATGAAAGACCATATCCAAATGGAAATAGTGGTTTTACCCCAAAGCTGTCAAAATACCTGTATCCAACATAAATGCCATCCCTGTACTCATCTGTTGCCAGATTGCCATCCAGATAGCCAAAACTTTCTGCCGCAGGATAGTCTTTATAATGCATTGCCCATGTAGATGAGAGCCTGCCACCTGGCATTTGCCTGCCAAACAGTATATCCGCAGCGGCATGGCCTCCTTCCTGTCCAGGCAGTGCAATGCTTAAAACTGCTTTTATACAGGCAGCTTCCTGCAAAATTCCAGCTATCTCTATCTGTGCGCCGGTATTTAAGATAAGCACAACAGGAATATTTTCATTGTTAAGGTACATTATATCTGCCTGTTCTTTTTTACTTAAATAGTAGTCCCCCTCTGCTAAATGCCTGTCATTCCCTTCACCAGAAAGACGGCTGATTACATAAATTGCAGCATAAGCGCCCTCTATATCTTCTGGTACAATATCACG
Source organism: Lachnoclostridium sp. UBA7122 (assembly GCA_002493085.1). Taxonomy (GTDB): domain Bacteria; phylum Bacillota; class Clostridia; order Lachnospirales; family Lachnospiraceae; genus Butyribacter. The sequence goes on along the minus strand of DKXQ01000054.1, from coordinate 9,254 downwards.
TCCCTCTGGCAGTAAAAATGGATTTTTAGCATAAGCATCAAAAGGATTATCTGTTCCTTCTGCATCCGCAAGAATCTTTTCTTTCCATGAATTTCTGGCATGTTCATAGCGTTTCTGGTAGTCTTCAATCCAGCCAGTGCTTGTAACAGTTGCCCCTGTATCCTTTAATCCTTCGTATATAGAAATATTTTTACGGTTATTGACATCTCCTGAACCAGTGCCGCCTTTAACTGTTTTTCCTGCACCACTGCCAAAAAGTGCAACCGGAGTGGAAATATCAAGAGGAAGCATCTCTTCATTCTTCAAAAGAACAGCTCCCTCTGCTGCAAGCTTTCTTGCAAGTCTGCCATGTGCAATTTCACGTTCTGTATTCTCCTTATAAAGTGTACCACTGTTTAATTTTTCCATACTTTGCCTCATTTCTTTATATATTTTTAAAAACATCCATAGAATCCTTTATTATAAGGATAAAACTATGGATGCTTCTTTATAAAAAGCTTATATAATTAGTTTTTACTCTTTAACACCACCAAGTGTAATACCTGCAATTATATACTTGGAAAGGAGCAGATATACGACAATAATTGGCACAATTGCTACAGTAATCATCATATATATTTTGCCCATATCAAAGTTCATATAATCAGCACCACGGAGTGTTGCAATCAGGATTGGAACAGTCATTTTGTCCTTTGACTGGATAACCAGTGCAGGAACGAAATAGTTATTCCATGAACCCACAAATGAGAATATTGCCTGTACTGCAATAGCCGGCTTCATAATTGGAAGCACAACCCTGTTAAATATTTTAAATTCCCCACATCCATCAATTCTTGCTGCTTCAACAAGCGACATTGGAAGAGATGACTGTAAGTAGCTGTACATAAAGTAAAATACAGATGGTGATGCAATGGATGGAATAATAAGCGGAAGCAGTGAATCATACATCCCCATATTTGTAATTAATCTTAAAAAGCCCATTGCAGTAACCTGTGTTGGCATTACGAGAATAGCCATTATAAATGTAAATGCAGCTTTCTTTAACTTAAAGTCATATGCATACAGTCCATATGCTGTCAGTGATGAAAAGTATGTACAAATTGCAGCGGATAGTCCGGAGACAACCAGGCTGTTTATGATGCCCCGGAACATTGGAAATGTTCCATCATTAGCAACATTCATAAGGTTTTTAAACAAGTAATTTCCAGGCAGTGCTGAAAAGCCTTTCTGCAAATCCGCATGTGAATGTGTTGCATTAACTATCAGTATATAGAAGAAGAACAGGCACATAAATGATAATATTACAAGTACCACATGTGCGATAACAGTACGTATGCCATCTGTCTTTTTTGGTTTCATAAGCTATCCCCTCCTTTGTGCCCTTTTTGCTTTTCTTGCTGCTGCCTTTGAACCATCTGGATCGTCATCATTTGTCATGCGGTATACAAAGAAACAGAGTATGCCACTGACAATGAACAGGTAAACAGATAATGCACCTGCCATACCATAGTTCCTGCTCTTTAAGTGGTTATTTAAGAACATAATCAGTGTTGTAGATGTACGGTCCGGACTTCCCTGTCCATTAGTAAGAATCTGCGGTACATCAAACATCTGGAGACCACCTATTATTGAAGTAATCAATGTATAAGCAAGAATAGGACGTATCAGCGGAAGTGTAATCTTAAAGAATCTCTGTATGCTGTTACAGCCATCAATTTCAGATGCCTCAAATATATCTGCACTTATACCCATAATTGCTGCCATCAGCATTATTGTTGTATTTCCAAACCACATAAGGAAGTTCATAAGCCCCACCAGTGAGCGGGTTCCAAATACCGTCCCCGTAAAATCGACAGGCTCTTTAATAATGCCAATTGACATCAACATTCCATTAACTGGTCCATTAGTAGAGAACAGTGTAAAGAATAACATTGCAAACGCTGATGCCATAATCAGGTTTGGCAGATAAATAACTACTTTAAAAAACTGCTGTCCACGGATTTTTAAACGCGCATCTACAAACCATGCAGCAAGCATCAGTGCTATTACAATCTGCGGAATAAACCCGATAACCCATAAGATTAAAGTATTTCCTGCATATTTAAGCATATCTGATGCCAGCAGGCTCTTATAATTGGCCATTCCTACAAAATTCGGTCCAATTTCTTTAATTCCTGAGCGGTAATATTCATAAAAACTGTATCTTATAGTATCCGCCAGCGGAATAAATGAAAAAATAAAGAAACTTATAAAAAATGGAAGAATAAAAATGTATCCCCACTTTGAATAATCAATACTTTTATTTTTTTTCTTCACAGGCTTGCACTCCTTTCTTGTTTCTTTGTTGTAATGTTATAGTGCAGCTTTTAGTTGTCTTTACTGTGCCCACTGCACTTCTGTAAGTTCAGGATAACGCTCTATAATAGCTGTTTCAAAGTTTGATTTTGCCTTGTCAAAATCAATCTGTCCCTGGAAGTAATCACTAAAAGCATTCTGGATTAACTCAACACAGCCCTGGTCATATGAAGAAAGTGGCGCTATAGTAATATTTTCTGCGACAGGAGTAAAGTATTTAAATGTATTCTGTCCGCCAAGGAAATCAGAAGCATATGATTTATCGTCTTTTGCTGCTTCCTGCATACCACTTTTTGTATTTGTAAAGTCAAGGTACTCCTTAGAAATCTTTAACAAATTATCTTTATTAGCAGTTACTGCAAGAATAATATCCTTAACATGCTGTGGATTATCTGTACCTGTACATGCATGTATATATGAACCGCCCCAGTTATATGTCTGTGGAGGGTTTGTAACTGCCCATGAACCTTCTTTGCCATCCCAGTTGTCTTTTAAGTTAAAGTCAATGCCCCATGCCGGGAAGAGGAATGCAAATACTTTAGACTTAGAGCCCATTGCCTGGTTCCAGTCAGAATTAAACTGTCCCTTTACAGTTTTATCAAGATAACCTGCATCCAGCCACTCTTTAGACATAGTTATCCAGTCCATAATCTTCTGGTCAACCTTAATTGCAGTTTCACCGGATTTAACCCATGGCTCTGAAATACTGTTGCCAAACAGGCGGAATGTATCTGCATAAGAAGAAAATGTATAGTATCCCTTTGCTTTCAGTTCTCCAGCTGTTTTTTTCATAGTATCCCAGTCTTTTACTTTTTCGCCAACTTTTTCAGGGTCATCTGTTCCAAAGACATCTTTGGCAATATCACGCCTGTAAACTAACAGCCCAGGACAGCACTGCCATGTAGAACCTCTCTGTACACCATTTACATCAGAAGCTGTTACTTTTGTAAAGTCATACTGGTCTGCCAAATCAGTATCCGGGTCAATGCCAAGTTCTGTAAGTGGCATTGCAGCACCAGCATCAGCATCAGTATACTTATTTACATAGTCAGTTTCTGATAAGAAAATATCAACTTTGTCATCAGCAGCGGCACTTGCCTGGTTAAGCAGTGCTTCATCAAGTTTCTGCTGGTAAACACCATCCTGGTTTGGATTAATAATCCAGTGGATTTCTGTACCATCTTTTAAAGTAGTTACTGTTCCATCAGAAGATGTTTCTTTTACCTCTGGATAAACTGCCTGTAATCTTTCACTAAACTCAGTATTCCAGCTGTAGATATTGATAACTTTTCCTTCTTCTGCATTTGATGCCCCGCTGCTTCCTGACTCTGCTCCGCTTGTACCAGAACCACCATTGCTGCCAGAGCCAGTATCTCCACAGCCTGCCAGCGTTCCTGCTGTCAAAGCAGCCATCAGTAAAACACTAATGTACTTTTTTTTCATAAGAAAATCCTCCTTAATTATATTTTATTGTTATCACATTATAGCCTGTTTTGCAAATGATATATACTAAATATATTATATAAATGTAAAAATCATGTCGTTATATATCACTTAAGAAATCTCTAATAAAACTTCTGTTTGTTCTGTAAGCATTTCTGCTGGAATATAATTTCTTTCCATTTCTTTGCCATTGACAACCAGTTTTTTACAGCCTGTTTCTGCATGTTCTTTATTATTTACCACAATATGCAGGTGCTTCCCCCTGAAATCTTTCTCAATTTCAAAGCTTTCCCAGCTTCCTGGGATGGCTGGCTCAATTTTAATACCATAAAAATCAGGCCGCATACCCAAAATTCCCTCTACACATCCTGTCATAACAGTAGATGCTGTTCCTGTAAGCCAGTGTACATGTGAACGGCCAAAGTGAGGACTGTCCTTTCCCTCTGTAAACTGCCCATAGCAATAAGGCTCTAGCTTGCGGACTTCTGCTCTGTCGTTTTGTGCTGCAGGTGCATTTTCCATAAAATATCTAAATGCACGTTCCCCATGTCCACGAAGTGCCTCTGCCAGAATAATCCATCCCTGTGACTGTGAAAAAATACCTGAATTTTCCTTAGTTCCAGCATTATATATAACAGCAAGCGCACCATCAAAAGCGTGTTCATGGTAAGGCGGATCCATAAGGATTGCACCATACTCTGTATTAAGTCTTTTATACACCATATCAAGTGCTGTATCAGCCTGGCTTTCTGTAGCAAGACCACTGATAACTGCCCAGCTTTGCGGATTAAGCCACATATCTGCTTCCGGGTCGTTGCACTTTCCTATCACTTCGCCATTTTCTGTAATGCCGCGTATAAACCTGTCTTTGCTCCAGCAAAGCTTTTGTATAATTTCCCCTAATTTGTTCTGGCTTTCACTAAGATATGCTATGTAATCTTTATCTTCTTTATACTCTGCAAATTCTTTCATAACTGACATTGCAAGATATAACTGGAATGCTACAAAAGAAGACTCTCCTTCCTTGCCAAGCCTTAAACAGTCATTCCAGTCAGCATAAAGCCCGGCTGGCATGCCATGCTTTCCAGTGCGTTCCATAGAAAAAGCAATAGCCCTTTTTAAATGTTCATATACTGTGCCCTCATCTTTATTAGCAAAAGGAATAACTTCATCTATAAATGCCAGATTGCCAGATTCTGAAATATACTTATATATAGTAGGGAAAAGCCACAAAGCATCATCTGCCCTGTATGCCGGATGCCCTGTTTCCTGTACATAAGACATATCATCAGGTGTATCTTCATGCCCTGGATTGTGTGTAAACTTAACAAGCGGCAGCCCTCCGCCGTTATCTACCTGTGCAGAAAGCATAAAGCGTATTTTTTCAAGAGCCATTTCAGGCGCTAAATGGATAACACCTTGTATATCCTGTACAGTATCACGGTATCCATATCCATTGCGCAGGCCACAGTAAATAAAGGAAGCAGCACGTGACCATATAAATGTCATAAAACAGTTGTAAGCATTCCATGTATTAATCATGGTATTAAATTCTTCACTAGGTGTTTTTACCTGGAAATGTGAAAGTTTGCCATGCCAGTAAGAAACCAGTTCTTCCAGTTCTTTTTTACATGTCTCTTCTGGATTTTTATACTGTTGTATTATTTCTTCTGCTTCTTTACTGTATTTCATGCCAAGTACAAATACAATAGTCTTTTTCTCACCTGGTTCAAGGGTAATAATAGTAGAAAGTGCACCACATCCATTTTCATTGTAATTGAGAGTGCCATCAAGACTGCCACATGCCACGCCTTCAGGATTGCCATATCCATGATACCGTCCAAGAAACTTCTCCCTGTCCCCGCAGTATGACATTACATCTGCGCCTGCCATTCCAAAAAAGCGTTCAACGACAATTTTATCATCTACATTTTCTTCTTCCTTAAGACCATCCAGATTGCCATGTATAAGCTGGCATATGCGGTTATTGCAAAATACAGTTTTTGTAATAAACTGTGAATATTGCAAATTTACCTGGTCCTGTTCATAATTACTGTTATTAGTAAACTCTGCATATCCTGTAACTGCCAGTTCCCTTTTGGCACTGGAATTATTAACAAGAGACAGTTCCCAGACCTCATACTCTTTATCTAATGGCACATAATACAACGCATCAGAATGAATGCCATCATAGTCTGCTGCTATATTTGTATATGCAGTTCCATGACGGCACTCACTCTTGTAATCTTCAAGATTCTTTCCAACTGGCTGCCAGGAAGCAGACCAGTAATCCTTGCTGTCATTATCGCGTATATAAATATAGCGTCCCGGCTGGTCAAAATTATTGAAAATATAGCGTAAAATCCTTCCATTTGCGCCAGACCTGGCAAAACTGTAGCCACCAGCATTATTAGAAATAATTGCACCATAGGCCGGTGAACCAAGGTAATTTACCCAGGGTGCCGGTGTATCAGGCCTGGTGATAACATATTCCCGTTTGTTGTTGTCAAAATAACCGAACTTCATATCTATCCTCCTGCTTAATATTTTATTTTATTATAGTATTTTTTTAGATTTTTTTATATCAGACTGTTTACTAAAATATCAGAATTGTGTTATACTCTTTTTAGATTTATAAAGAATTTGTAAAAATACAGAAATTATATTAAAACAGGCAGGCTTGTTACTATTCATGGTCTATGCCGTTCATAGTAACAAGCCTGCCTGTTAAATCTAATCTTTGTATTATCTGTTTTTGCTATCTGCTTTCATTCCTGCTCCTGTGCAATATAATCTGGCTTTACCCATGTCCCGTTTAAAGCTTTGTGTTTCCATGTATCCTCTTCCTTATTATAGTCCCCTACACATAAATACTGCCACTCACTTGTAACTTTAAGGGATTTATAAATCTTGCGCAGTTCCACCCAGTGCCTGTTATGGCCTGGGTCGCCAGAATCAGCCAGAAATACAGTATCATCTTTCTTATTATATAAAAATAGTGTTACATAGTGCCCTGGCGTATCCTGCCAGTAACACTTAGATGCATCACTGCTGACAAGCACTATGCTGCATAAAGCTTCTGATATCTGCTTTTTAAAGTCACTGTAGCTGTCTGGCTTGCGCCTGGGCACGCTTTGCAGTCCGAGGCTGGCAAGTACGCTGTCCATATACTCCCAGGCAATCGCTCCGCCGCCTCTGTATTCTGTATTTCTTTTGGCAAACCTGTACATATCAGCCGGTGTACACTGGAAACTGCTTACTGTTGAATACACATTGGCAAGGCAGCAAAGCCCGCATCCAAATGCGCCAAATGAACTTCCATCATAAAATGCGCTGCCCCATGAACCTGACCAGTCACGCTTCTCCGACCACGATTTAGGTCCCTGCAGATATGTAAATATACTTTCTTCTATGTTTTTTTCAGAACTCTCTTCTTTATTATCTTTATGGCTATTTTTCTGCTCACCAGTTTTTTGCCCTGTATCTTCAATATCTTCTGTAAACACTTCTGTCTGTGCTTCTGGCCAGAGATGGAATTCAGTAGCTGCAGGAGCTGTCTCTTCCTGCAATTCCTTGTATTTCTGTATTATTGTATATGCGGCAGCAGTTATAAACAGTATAAATGTCAGTCCTGCCATCACATATATTATGCGTTTATTATTATTGTCCATTAAAAGCCATCTCTCCCTTCGTACTAAGGAACTGCTGTGGGGCACATATTTCTCTGGTTATGACAATGCTTTTTCTAATACATCAATATTCTTTTCCATTAAATCATAGTAAGTTATTCCATTCTGGAACTGTTCTTTTGTGACATTATGGCATGTATAAAATGTCATAACTGCTGTATCCGTCTCTTCTGCTATTACATCTGCGACTTTGGCACTCGTAAGTTCAATTTTTAATATAACGGGAATACTCTCCTCTTTTACTTTATCTATCAGAAATGCAATTGTATCTGCACTTGGCTCTGTTTCGGTACTGCATCCTGCAAATGCCGCACTGTAGGCAATGCCATATTCATCTACAAAATACCGCAATGGAAACCGGTCCGCAAATACAAGATATTTCTTTGAAGAAGAATTAGCAATTTCCATGAATCTGCTATCAAGGCTTTTAAGTTTTTTATTGTACAAATCTGCGTTACTATAATAGTATTCTGCATTATCTTTATCTGCTTCCGACAGGATATCTGCTATTTTGTATACAATTTTACCTGCATTAACAGGTGATGTCCATATATGCTCATCGTATTCATCTGTGTCTTCACCATTTATTTCCTCTATGACAACATCCACAACATCCATCATTTTCCCAGTTATAGCTTTATCATCCGACGCTGCCTTTAAAACTTCATCAACCCATCCTTCCATTTCACCGCCATTATATATTATAACATCTGCATTTTTAATATCTATCATATCTGCTGCTGTAGGTTCAAAAGAATGTGTATCCATGCCAGCCGGTACAGACATAACAAGATTCACCTTATCCCCCGCTATCTGGCGTACAAAATCATAATATGGGAAAATAGTAGTAACAACGTTTATCTTTCCATTGTCTTTAACATTGCCAATGCTGCCTGCACATCCTGCCAGTATTATTGTAAAACACAGTACAACTGTGCACTCTGTAATTTTTAGTAAAAACCTGCTGGTTTTACATTTGAGATATCTAGTCATAAACTTTTCCATTTCTAATGATTTCTGCAATATCTGTTTCAGTGGATGGATTTACTATATCATATAATGAAAAACTGACACCCTGCCAGATGCCAGCCATTAAAGATATATTGATCAGTCTCCACCATTGCATGCCATGGCAATGACCTTACCATTCTTTACAAAAACCTTACCAAAATATCTATCCCATTCATCACCTGTTTTAAGTGATTTTTTAACCACACTTTTAGAAATTTTCTTATAGTACCGGATATAGTCATCACCTGACTGCTCTAACGGAAATAAAACATTTGTATAATAAAATTTACACTTTGAAGAAAGTTCATAGGTTTTTGTCTTACCCTTAAATACGGGGTCATAAGAATTTATCCACTTAGTCTGGGCCTTTAATGTAATCTTATTTTTTGAGATTTCCTGTACCTGATAATTAAAGTAATCTTTCTTGTAAGACATTTCCATGCCCTTGTATTTTTTTTCAACATCGTATAACTTATCTGATTTATGATATTTGTAATACTTATACAAATCTGCAGCTTGTGCTTTATTTGTGCATAAGACTGTAGTACAAATGCATAGTATAAGCAGTACACTTATAATTTTATTAAATTTTTTCATAAAATCCTCCTTCTTTTAATAGATAAGGTGATAATCAGAATAATCAGCAATACAATTAAAAATTTTTTCATGCCTGCTTTTTTATTAATTATAATTTTTTCAATCCCTATCTGTCAAGCATTTTTATTCAATAAAATAGTGTAACTTTACCTGGGTATA
>DKXQ01000051.1 GCA_002493085.1 Lachnoclostridium sp. UBA7122 | reverse complement strand
TTTAACCTCATCAAGTAAGCCCTTTAAAATACACGCTTCTATGTTGCAGAAACATAAGCGGTGGGTAGGGACTTACTTGTTTCAGTGGGAGTACAAGCTCCCACTGAAAAGCTGCGACAGCAGCTATGAGGTTGTTTTGTAAGTGGGCAAGTAGCGAAGCGGATTGCGAATATCCGCTTGACTATACTAAATTACAAAGACACCAGGACCAGAAGGCAGTGGTTATACAGAAACTATTACTGTCTTTTGGTTTAACTGGCATATAGATAAGACAATCTTAAAAGACAGTCTGGAAAGGACAAGCAATGGATATATTCAGTATATTGACAATGACAGGAGGGCTTGCGCTGTTCCTCTATGGCATGCATATAATGGGGGACGGGCTTGCTAAGACATCAGGCGGAAAGCTTGAAGGAATACTTGAAAAATTTACATCGAAAACTTCACTGGCTGTATTGCTTGGTGCCATTGTTACTGCTGTTATACAGTCATCTTCTGCCACTACTGTAATGGTAGTAGGTTTTGTCAATTCAGGCATTATGCAGCTTAACCAGGCAGTCGGAATTATTATGGGCGCAAATATTGGTACAACGGTAACATCATGGATACTCAGCCTTGCAGGCATTGAGAGTGACAATTTTTTTATAAGAATGTTGAAACCATCGTCCTTTTCACCAATTTTTGCTATTATTGGTGTTTTTATGATGCTTTTTGCCAAAAGTACAAAGAAAAAAGATATAGGTACAATTATGGCAGGATTTGCAATACTTATGACAGGAATGGACACTATGAGCAAAGCACTGGAACCGCTTTCCAGCATACCAGAATTTACCAGGATTTTTATAATGTTTAAGAATCCAGTACTTGGTGTAGTGGCAGGAGCAGTTCTTACTGCAGCTATACAGAGTTCTTCTGCTTCAGTAGGTATTTTGCAGGCACTTTGCCTTACAGGCTCGGTAACTTATGCTTCTGCAATTCCTATTATTATGGGACAAAATATAGGCACATGTGTGACTGCTGTCATTTCGGGGATTGGTGCCAGTAAAAATGCAAAAAGAGCTGCCATTGTCCATTTTTATTTTAACCTGATTGGCACAATACTGTTTATGGGAGTGTTTTATACACTGGATATGTTTTTAAATTTTACATTTTTAGATTATGCTGCTGGTGCTGCCGGAATTGCAGTAGTCCATTCAGTATTTAATATTACAGTAACACTTTGTCTTCTGCCATTTAAAAAATGGCTTGTAAAACTTGCTATGTTTACAATACGTGACAGCAGCACTACACAGGAAGACAATGCAATGGCGCTTTTAGACGAACGTTTTCTTGAAAAACCAGCTTTTGCAGTAGCACAGGCAAAAAAAACAGCAGTCCAGATGGCAGCAGCATCCAAAGAAGCATTATTTAAAGCTATAGAGCTGCGTCATAAATATAATGATATTACAGCAGAAAATGTCCTTGGACTGGAAAATCTTGTGGACAGATACGAAGATGAACTTGGAACATACCTTATGAAAATAAATAATTCAGAGCTTTCACATAGTGATTCACAAACTGTTACAATGCTTCTTCACTGTATTGGTGATTTTGAAAGAATTTCAGACCATGCTGTCAATATAATGGAGACAGCCAGAAAAGCCAATAAAAAAGATGAACATTTTTCTAATAAGGCAAAGGCAGAGCTCGATGTATATGAATCAGCAATACGTGAAATAGTAATGATGACATACACTGTATTCGCAGATACTGATACAGAACTTGCTACACATGTAGAACCACTGGAAGAAGTTATTGACCATTTAAATGATGAAGTAAAGAAAAAACATGTGAAGCGCCTGAGAAAAGGAAAGTGCACAATCGGGCTTGGCTTTATTTTATCTGATTTAACAACTAACTATGAACGGGTTGCTGACCATTGTTCCAATATTGCGGCATGTATTATACAGGCCAAAGAAGACAATTTTGAAACACATGAGTATATTGACAGCCTTAAGGAAAATGACTCAGCAAGATTTAACAAAGAATATAAACAGTACCGCAATAAATATAAGCTTTAGGCGGCAGGCAGTCCTCTATACATACTGGTCTGGCACAAAACCTATAAATTTTGCCAGCTCCAGGGAAAGGACAATATTATGGATATGGATGAAATTGTATGTAACTGTATGAATGTAACAAAGGGAATGATAAAAGATGCTGTTGATTCTGGTTCTGTAACATTAGAAGAAGTACAGAATGTAACAGGTGCAGGAACTGCATGTGGTGGCTGCATTGATAATATACAGCAGCTTATTGATGAATTTACTACAAAAGAATAAAACCAGATTACAATATATGGGATTGGCAAAAAGCCCTTTGTTTAAGGTACAAAGGGCTTTTATCCTGCTGGAAAATAAAAAACTTCCTGTTGTGGCTGTGGCAAGTCTATTTGCACACATATGGAGCCATAGACATTCTAATGAAAAATCCCTGGTCACTGTCACATACCGGGCAGTTCTGCGGTGCAATTTCTGATTCAACTACATATCCGCAGCCAAGACACATCCAGCCTGTCTGTACATCAGATACAAAAAGCTTTCCCTGTTCCATAAGCTTTGCAATTTCCTCAAAACGCTTACCATGTATCTTCTCAATATCAGCAATAAGATAAAACCTGCCAGCAATCTGTGTAAAGCCCTCTTCCTTTGCAATATCGCCAAACTCTTTATATGCGCTGTCTGCTTCCTCATATTCATTGTGTGTGGCGTTTTTAAGAAGCGTAAGCACATCTTTAGATGTATTGACTGGATATCCAGCATTGATATTAATATTCTCCCCCTCTGACTCTTTTAGAAAACTATAGAATACCCTTGCATGTTCTTTTTCCTGCTCTGCCGTAAAATCAAAAACTTTTTTTACAACAAACAGTCCATTCTGCTGTGCAATTTCTGCTGCAAATGTATACCTGTTTCTTGCCTGGCTCTCTCCTGCAAATGCCCTCATAAGGTTTTCCCGGGTTCTGCTCTCTTTAAAATCCATAATTCTGCCTCCATAAAATAAAATTTGTAAAATATTCTATGGATATTATTTTCCAGTTTTGAAGCAATTATACATTTATATTTTTCTTTCCAGACATGCTTAATCCGATAAGCAGGATTTCAACTCCTGTCTGGACATCAATCATACCACATTTATATCTGTATTCCATTTCAACACATTCATCAAGCATCTCTTTAAGCCTCTGGTTTTCAAACCTGTCTGCCTGTTTTATATACTTTTCAATGGTAAATGGAGGCAGCTGTAATTTTGAGGCTATCCCATTTTGGGGAAGTCCTGCCAGCTCCTTAACCTGGAGCAGTATATTAAACTGCCTTGTAATAAGATATAGTATTGACACAGGGCTTTCACGCAGTTCAAGCAAATCATGGTAAAGTCTTAAAGCTTTATCTCTCTTTCCCATTACAGCATAATCAATCATCTGGAATATGCGTCCTGTGACCTGTACACAGCATATTGCATCAATATCATCTGCCGTAATTTCACTCCGCCCATATGTATATGAAACCAGTTTATCCATTTCATTGGTAATGTTAGAAAGTGAATTGCCAATCTGTTGTAAAAAGTACTCTGCTGTGTTTTTATGCATCTGTCTGCCGTTTTCTTTTAACATAACTGCAATAAAACGTCTGGTATCAGCATCTTTCATCTGTTTCATTTCAACAACAATACCTTCTTTATTGACAAATTTATACAGCCTGTTTCTTTTATCAATTTCTTTTTCAACAAAAATAATTACTGTTGACCCTGGAACATCCACAAGATAATCTGGCAAGCTGCTGGCAGATTTAAAAAGCCCGCTATCTTCTATTACTATTGCCCTGTAATCACTAAAAAATGGCAGTGTACCTGCAATTTCCTGTATTTGTAAAATATCAATATTTCTGCCTTCAAAATATGAATAATTTATATCATCACTATCTGCAAGAATTGCTTTCTTTAAACTATTTCTATACATCCTTTTCAGATAGTCTTCTTCTCCAAATAAAAGATAGAATTTATGGAATGTTTTATTTTTAATATCTTCTTTTAAACGGTGCATATATTTTACCCCTGTGCCATTTACTGCCCTATTATTTTTCCAGATTCTGTAAAAATACCTGTTTCATATCAGCCCTGCACTTAAAACCAAGTTCATCTAATACTTTGCCAAGAGCGTCAAGCGTATATGAAACATCCTCAATATTGGCATTATTGCCCATATGTCCTATACGTATGACCTTGCCAGCCAGTATATCAAAACATCCTGCTATCATTACATTGTATTTACTGCGCATATTTTTAAGTATCTGGCTGTCTTTTAGCCCATCAGGCACATTAAACACTGTAACAGAAGATGCATAACCATCTTTAAGATATAAAACAAGCCCTGCTGCCTCAAGCGCCTTACGTACAGCATATGCTATCTGCTTGTGCCTGTACAGGTGGTTTGTATCTGCAATCACATTGTCAAGGGCAGTTCTTAGACCATAAATACAGCTTACTGGCATTGTATATGGAAACCACTTATCTTCATAGTATGTTTTAAATGCCAGTAAATTTGCATAAAATGAAGCTATCCTTGTCTTTCTGTGCTCCATTACATCCATTGCAGCACTGCTTACTGCCACAAATGTAAGTCCTGGTGGTGCAGAAAGGGCTTTTTGCGAGCCTCCGCATACAATATCTATCATAGAATCATCTACATAAAACTCATCTGCAAACATGCCAGTTACAGAATCTGCCACAGTTAATATTCCATATGACTTCAGAAGCGGACAGATTTTTTCAACAGGGTTTAATACACCACTTGGCGTATCACTGTGTACAACCGTTGCATACTTAAAATCACTGTCTTTTTCCAGAAATTCCTTTAATGCAGTAACATCCACAGGCCTGTGGTAATCAGTTGTATATAGTACAGGTTCCCCTCCATATATTGACACAAAATCTGCAAACCCCTTGCCAAATATGCCATTGTCAATTACAAGCACCCTGTCCCCAGGTTCTGTCAGTGATGCACATGCTGCTTCAAGCCCCAAAATTCCTTCCCCACCTAAAATATATACATTATTCTGTGTGTGGAGCTCTTTTGCCAGTAAATCACATGTCTCTTTATAAAAATCATAAAATCCCTCATCCAGGTCGGGATTTGTAGTAATAAAACTTCTTGCCAGCCTTACATTGCCAGCAACCTGTACAGGCCCAGGAGTCATAATTTTTAAAACTTTCTCTTCAGCCGCAGCAGGTTTTTCACACACTTTAATATCAAAATCTTCTAAACCCATTTCCAGTTCCCCTGTTTTATATTATATAAACTTTAGTTACTATTCACGGTCTATGCCGTTCATAGTAACAAACTTTAGCCTATTCCATATTACAGTCTTCTTTGACAGAACCTTTTTGCAAATTTGGTTCTATAAAGTTTTCTTTTGCATATTGCCATAACTGTGCAGACCCATCTGCTGTCCTTTTATTTCTATTTAAAATCTGGGACAGCTTTACATCGTGCTCCTTCCATGCCTTTGCACCTGAGGCATCATTTAACATAACAGGCTGTATATTGTCAAGGGCATGTGCAAACCTGGCTTCAGAAGTAATCCCCTCTTCAAACTCATCCCAGATACTTCTGAAATACTTTGCCTGGTCTTCTGGCAGGATATTAAAAATCCTGTCTGCAGCAGCAAGTTCACGTTCTCTTTTTGTAGCATTGCCTTTATCATCATATGCATATGTATCACCAGCATCAATCTCAACTATATCATGTATAAGTACCATTATTATCACATGGAGCAAATCTACATCCCCGCTGGCATACTCCTTTAAAATAACAGCCATAAGTGCAAGATGCCATGAATGTTCTGCATCATTCTCTTTCCTGCTGCCATCATGAAGATATGTCTGTCTGAAAATCTGTTTTAAACTATCTGTAATACGTATAAATTCAAACTGGTCTTCTAACCTGCCCATAAAATCCCCCTACTTATATATTCTGAACAGCCCTGTCACTTTGCCAAGCACAACTACATCGTTAAGTATAATAGGAGCCATTTTGTCATTCTCAGGCTGTAACCTGATATGGTCTTCTTCTTTATAAAAAGTCTTAACTGTGGCAGATTCATCCACAAGTGCCACTACTATATCACCATTCTCAGCGTGTTCCTGCTTTTTAACCAAAACCCTGTCACCGTCAAATATGCCTGCTTTAACCATGCTTTCACCTTTTACCCTAAGCATAAAAGCCTCTCCATCTGGCATATCCTCTGGAAGGAACGGCAAATAACCTTCAATATTCTGTTCAGCAAAAACCGGCTCACCTGCAGCAACTGAACCAATAACAGGTACACTTACTATTTCCCTCCTCAAAAGACTGAAATCATCATCAATTATTTCAATAGCCCTTGGCTTAGCAGGGTCACGGCGTATAAAACCATTCTTTTCAAGTGTTTCAAGATGTGAATGTACTGAGGATGTAGATTTTAAATGGACAGCTTCACATATTTCCCTTACAGCAGGCGGATAGCCTTTATTTATAATCTCTGACTTAATATACTCCAGTATTTCCTGCTGTTTAGCAGTAATTCTTCCTTTTGGCATATGATTTCCTCCCAATACAAAAGCGGTATCACATTTTGTAGATATGATACCACTTTTTTAGCTATTTGTCAAACATATGTTTGATTATAGCTGTCCTATATCTATTATTCTGCCATCTGACCACAATCTTTCCAAATCATAAAAAAGCCTGTCCTCACTGTCAAAAACATGGACAACTACATCGCCAAAGTCTAAAAGCACCCATGTGCTGCTCTTATTGCCTTCCCTGCGTTTAATATCAAAACCAGCTTCATACATCCTTTCTTCAACATTGTCAACAAGAGCCTGGACCTGTGAAATATTATTTCCATTGGCAATAACAAAATAATCAGCCATAACTGATATTCCGGAAATATCAATAATTTTAATATCTTCTCCTTTTTTTTCATCTAATGCACTATATGCTGTCTTTACCTTTTCTGTCTGCCCATTCATCTAAAAACCCCCTTAAAATATATTCTTTTCATCATGTATACACTTATAATATTTAAAAGCCTCGGTTGTATGTACTTCTATTTCACGTCCATTATTATCTGTCTGTGCTTTTTCACCAAGATATCCAAGTGTCCTGTCAAGTATCTGGTATATTGCTTCATCAATATCAACAAAGGCCATCCTGCGTACTTCTTCAATATGCGGAAGCGGTTTCCTGCCTGGTTCAATATAATCCGCAGTAAAAATTACAGCCTCAAGCGGTTTCATTCCTGCCTTTCCTGTAGTATGGTATCTTACAGCAGAAATTATATCCTCATTTTCAACACCATATTTCTTTTTCGCATAAAATGCGCCAAGCTTAGCATGCAGTAAAAAGCCATTTCTGAGTTCAACATCTGTACATTCAAGATTATGCTTAAGGCATTTTTTTATAAGCTCGTCATCAGTAAAACACTTTGCACAGTCATGAAGTACTCCTGCCATTGATGCATCTTCAACAGACAGCCCATATCTCATCGCCAGTGCAGCCGCTGTATAGCGTACACCTACTGTATGGATAAATCTTTTAGGTGTAAGCTTTGCCTGAAGTTTTTCCTGGACCCTTTCAACATCCTCCAACATAACAGTCTCCTTTTACTTATATATAACATCTGTTTTCTTTAATATATTCCCATACTTTATAAGGCAGATACCCTGCAGCATTGCCACCTGATGAAATAAGCTTTCTTATGCTGCTTGAACTGATATCCATATATGGCATATCTACAAACTTAACCGTTGCATTGTATTTCTCTTTTAAAATCCCAGCATACATTGACATCTGTTCTTTATCACTGCCATTGCGGCTTATCACAAGCAAAACAGCAGACTCCATGATTTTTTCAGGTTTATACCAGCTTTCAATCTGGAAAAATGAATCCCCGCCCATTATAAAATAATACCTGTTTTCAGGATGCATCTTGCATAAAAGTCCAAGTGTCGTTGCTGAATAAGTTATGCCCTCTCTTGCAAACTCAAAATCTGAATACTCAAAATATGGTACTCCGCTAATTGCAAGCTTAATCATAGCCTCGCGGTGCTTCTCTGGAATAATATTTATATCCTGTTTATGTGGCGGATTTTTAGAAGGCATGAAAACTACTTTATCAAGCCCTGCCTGCCTGTATGCTGCCTCTGCCATACTGATATGTGCAATATGGACTGGATTAAATGTTCCGCCCATTATGCCTGTCCTGCCTTTAAAACTTCCCATAAAAACTACCACTTCCTCCTGCTTTTCTGGGTTCTTAAAGTCCTGTCCTTAAAACTGCTGCCACTCTTAGTAATATCTGCTTTTTCCTTTGTCTTTATACGCTCTTTCTTCACAATCCTGCGTTTTAACTTTAATACAGGCTTTTTCTTTTTCTCTTTCTGAGGATTTTTCTTATATAAAACAATCTTTCTGCCAATCACCTGCACAATTTCTGCACCAGTCCTTTCTGATAATGTCCTTGCAAGTACTGGCAACTCATCATCACAGTTTTTAAGAACATTTATTTTAATAAGTTCCCTTGCTTTGAGTGCGTCACGCAAAGCCTCAGCAGTCTGTGGTGTAACACCCATCTTGCCAATCTGGAATATACTTTCAAGGCTCATAGCCTGTTTCTTCAACTTTGCCCTTTCCTTACTTGTCATTACATAACCTCGCTTCCAACTTTCCAATTATTTCTATACACAAAAAGTATTATACACAAAAACTGTAATAAAGTACACTATTTTTTAAAAATGGCTTTACAGACATGCTGCTTTTTAACAGCTCTTTTCAATTATACATTTATGCACTTTGCTTTTTTTATCATAATTAATGCCCACAAGTAATATATCACCTGTGTACTGTGTAAGTGCAGACGGATATTTTTTCTCTTTAATCTGCTGTATTGCTGCTTTTGCACTCTTATTCCACTTTAGTTCCACTAGCAAAGCAGGGTACTCTTCTGCATATGCCGGCTTTGGTATAAATACAAAATCAGCAAATCCCCTTCCTGCTGGCAGTTCCCTGACTGGTTTAAAATAATACTGCATAGTGCTAAGATATGCTATAGCAAGCACACTGCTTAGAGAATTTTCATTATTATATTGTATAGAAGAAGCATATTCTGTGTGAATCTTTTCAATTCCCTGCGCAACTGCCTCTTCATCCATATCAAGCGTTGCTTCAAGAAGGTTTTTTGATTCACGCTGGAACTCCAAAAATTCATTCCACTTGTTTCTTTTAGTAGCCACTACAAATTCATGGCGTATTTCTTCATTAGGAATAAACACAGTCTGTTTTTTCTGGTTATAAGCAAGATATCCCAGATGAACCAAGTAAGTAATAACATCATCTTTACTTGCAAAATTAAGCATATCATTTTGAAAAGATGATACATCAGCTTCCACAGATTCACCAGACAGCATTTCAATAATAGCTGTTTTTAATCCATCAAAATTCATATTAATTAATGGCACTATAACCTCATATGTTCCCGTTTTAGACCAGTAACTCTGGAAATCTCCACGCATCATAAGGCTTACTACTGCTTTTGGATTGTATATCTGGTAACCTGAAAGCAGATATCCGTCATACCAGCGTTTTACTTCATCAAAATCTTTATTATACTTTTCACAAAGTCCATAGACTTCATTCTCAGTAAATCCAATATATGGCGCAAAAATACTGGCATCCAGCATCGTAAACTCATCAAAATTATTTAATGCTGACTGTGTTTTAATCTTTTTAATTGGTAAAATGCCAGTCAGATATGCAAGGCGGATAAATTTTGTAGGTTCACTTCCCTTAAACATGCCACGCAAAAAATTAATATACTTCTCCTGTACAGCCTTATTTGCTGCTTCGTCACGTATTAAAATATCCCACTCATCAATAATTATAATAAACTTATTGCCTGTGGCAGCATTAATGAGGGACAGGGCATCTGGTACTGATATTATCACTTCTTTTACCGCATCTGGATATATTTCCCTAAGTTCTGTAATAATAATATCTTCAATAAACTGGATAACTTTTTCTGCCCCTCCTGCTGATACCATGCACCACTGCATATCAATGTGTATAACATCATATTTATTTAAATGCTCTTTAAATGCATTATCTTTGCTTATCACCAGACCAGTAAACATCTGCAAAGAATCACAATTCTTACTGTAGTACGCTGTAAGCATATCCGCAGTAACTGACTTGCCAAAACGGCGTGGACGGCTATTACAGATAAAAGCCTGGTTAGTATCAAGTACTTTATTTGTGTATTCAAGCAAGCCAGTCTTGTCAACATATATTTCTGAATTCAGTGCAGTCTGGAATGCACTGTTATTAGGATTTACGAATCTTCCCACTCGCCAACATCCCTTTCCAAAATTTTTAAAAATATTTTATTGCCTGGAACTATATTATAAACTAAATATTCTTAAATGTTAAGCCAAAAACTGCTAATCTTAAAAGTTGCCAAAAAATAAACCAACTATCAAAAATTCTAATAATTATAATTTTCAATAGTTGGTTTTTTAAGTATACCAGTTTACAACTTTCTTAATTTCGATTTATTTTTGTAAAAAACAAAACAATATATTGTATTTCATTATTACTATATCATCTATAGATGGCGTGTAATCAAAAAGTTGTAAACTGGTGTTCCTGTAATGATAAGTTAGTTTTTTTAGATGCAAATGCTTCATTTTGTATATGGTAGAGTTTTACGCCCAGTCCATACCATTCAAGATAGGCAAAAAGTCTGTTTGCTGCTATGAGAAATGAATTTATACTGGACAATTTGTATTTTTTATTCACTCTTAAGTATTCTTTAAATTCAATCATCAGCTTTTTTGTAATTTCCTGTCCATTGGCATAGTCCATAAGTTTTTTTGATATCGCATGTATATTTATTTATTGTTGCAATGTTTTTTTCTTCATCTATTAAATATTTTCTGTATTCATCCAGTATTTGTTCTGTAATAATATGTAACATATATTTATCCTTCCTTATTTTTAATCTTTTTTCTTCTATAAATATTAAACTTAATATACTAATATATTTCAATGTAAAAGTTGTATGAAAAGCAATCTTTAGGGCAGTTGTACAGGACTGGAATCCCCAATACCATCATTCGCTTTAACCTTTAATCTTAGCAGATACAGTAAAGCATATGCACGGTTATAAAGATATTCTATAAACTGTGAATCATTCAATGGTCCTTCCAATGGCACTGCCAATACTATTTACTGGCCTCTATAACTGCTGTTTCATATTTTTCAAGTACAAGTACACCATCTATATTCTGGCCATTTAAAATATTGGTTCCTGTTACATTTTCAACTGACAGTACATCTTCTGTATTATTTAAATAAAATTCATAGTTTTCACGGCCAGCTGTCCTTTTGTGGTATTCTATTCCAAGAGGGATTTTTTTATATTCTATGCCAGCTTTTTCTGCCATTTCAAGGAAAATTCTGCGCAAGCTGTCATTGCATATTCTCGCACCTACATAGTATGCTGTGCCTTTTCCGTAGCTGTGGGCTGTTACTGCTGGTGTCCCCTTATAAAAATCATATCCATATTCCGCAAGGACTTCTGCACCATTCAGGCGCAGTATTTCTGCATAATCTTTTATGCTGCCCTCACTTCCGTCTTTAAACTTTGCCAGGTTGCTATCACTTGGATACAGCGTATCAATTTCTTCACTTATAACTCCAAAAAGCTTGTTTAACCCATCTCCTGGAAATCCTCCAAGATAACAGAGCTGGTTAATATCCACATATCCTGTAAGATATGTTGCAAGCAGCTGTCCGCCTTTACTGACAAATGATTCCAGTCTGTCTGCTACTCCAGGCCTTAACATATAAAGCATAGGTGCTATTATTATACCATAATTTGCAAAATCCCTGTCAGAAGCAATTACATCCATTTCAATGCCAAGCCTTAAGAAAGCGCTGTAAAAGCTGCAGCATACAGCATCATAATTCTTAGTATTATTACTAAGCCCCTTAATATCTTCGATTGCCCATTTATTATCCCAGTCATATAAAAGAGCTGCTTTTGCTTCTATAACAGTTCCTGCTGTTTTGGAAATCTTTTTAAGTGCATCACCAAGGTCTTTAACTTCTTCAAATATCCTTGTATCATCTTTTCCCAGGTGGTCTATTACTGCACCGTGGTATTGTTCAAATGAACCTCTTCCCTTTCTCCACTGGAAATACTGGACTGTATCTGAACCACACGCCACTGCCTGCATTGAAAACAGCTTGTGTACTCCTGGACGTTTTACTTTGTTGTATTCCTGCCAGTTTACAAGACCTGGTGCACTTTCCATCATCATAAACGGCCTGTCCCTTTTCATAGAGCGCATTACTGCATGGTAAAATGAATTATTTTCCATAGTCTTATAAAATGGTTCACTGTCATTGTGTAGTGCTGGATATGAGTCCCATGAAATAACGTCTAATTCTTCTGCCATAACATTGTAATCAAGCCCGCTATAAAATTGCATAAAGTTGGTAGTAACGGGAAGGCCTGGTGTAAGTTCCTTTAAAAGCTTTATCTCAGATTTCATATAGTCATTCATATTCCATGTTGTAAAACGTTTCCACTCAAGGTCCAGCCCAAGGTTTGTCCTTTCACCATTGGCAAATGGCGGCTCTATCTGGCAAAAGCTGCTATAATTATGGCTCCAGAATGTATTCCACCAGGCATGGTTTAACTTTGAAATGTCATTATCAAACTTGTCAGCAAGGTAATCCTGGAAACGCTTTACACAGAGCGGACAGTAACACTCTCCTCCAAATTCATTGGAAATATGCCACATAATAACACCTGGATGCCCACCTGTATGCTCTGCAAGCTTTCGTATAATATTAGAAACTTTTTCACGGTACACAGGCGAACTCATACAGTGGTTATGCCTGAAGCCGTGGTGCTCTTTCTGTCCATAACAGTCAGTGCGCATAGCTTCAGGGTATTTTTCATCAAGCCATGCAGGACGTGCGCCAGATGGTGTTGCAAGAATTGTATAAATTCCATTCTTATAAAGATTGTCTATAGTTTTCTCAAGCCATTCAAAGTGGTACTCTCCTTCAGAAGGTTCATAAACGGACCACGAAAATATGCCAAGTGAAACAGCGTTAATATTTGCTTTTTTCATCATTTTTATATCTTCTTCAAGAATATCTGGCCTGTCAAGCCACTGCTCTGGATTATAATCACATCCATGCATTAAACCATTAATAACAGGAAATAAACTTTTCTTTTTCATTGCAAAATATTCCTTTCTATAGATAACCTTATATTTTAGTTATAAACAATAGCCCTATTATAAAAAGTCAGGATAAATCTTTAACAACTTCACCTGCAATTATAAGTCCTGCTACAGAAGGCACAAATGCAACGCTGCCTGGCACAGGACGGTTTTCTTTACCTTTTCCGTCCCCATCTGTACCTTCGGGAGTGCCAGGGGTTAGCGGCACTTCCTCCGAATATACAACTTTTAAGTCCTGTATGCCACGCTTTTTAAGTTCACGCCGCATAACTTTTGCAAGCGGACACACTTTTGTGTCATAAATATCTGCTACTTTAAACTGTGAAGCGTCGAGTTTATTTCCTGCTCCCATGCTGCTTATAACTTGTATGCCATATTCTTTTGCTTTCATAATAATTCCAATCTTGGCAGCCACTGTATCTACAGCATCAACTATATATGAATACTTTTCAAATGGAAACTGGCTTTTGCTTCCAGGCAGGAAAAAACACTTATATGTGTGGACTTGTGCATCAGGGTTTATATCCAGTATCCGTTCTTTCATTACATCAACTTTATACAGTCCTATTGTCTTTGTTGTAGCAATAATCTGCCTGTTAATATTAGTAATGCTTACAGTATCGCTATCTATCAGGTCAAACTCCCCTATTCCGCTTCTTGCAAGCGCTTCAGCAACATATCCGCCTACACCGCCTATGCCAAAGATTGCAACCCTTGCACTGGCAAGTTTTTTTATCGCAGAACTCCCAAGAAGAAGTTCTGTCCTCGAAAACTGGTTTAACATAATACGCCCCTTATATTTAGATATCAGATTACTGTACTTTTATAAGTTCTGCCATAAGCTCATGTACTGATACTATTTTATCTATACGCCCTGCATTAGCTCCTGCAAATACCAGCCCATTGTCTACATCACCACGCACTGCATCTACGAGTGCTTTTGTTATGCAGTATGGCACTTTTGCAGGATTGCACTTTTCAAGACAGTTAAAACATCTTTCTACTGGAACAGGTTTTTCTTTTATAAGACGCACAAATTTATTTTTAAGCGCTCTGCCTGGCATGCCCACAGGACTCATTATAATTTCAATATCTTCATCAGAAGCATTTATATATGCCTGTTTATACTTTTCATCTGCATCACATTCATATGTTGCTACAAAACGTGATGCAATCTGTACACCTGCTGCGCCAAGTGAAAATGCATGGCATATATCATTATAGTCAAATATGCCTCCAGCAATTATTACTGGTATCCTTTTTTCAAACTTTTCTTCAAACTGTTTTACTGTTTCTATTATCTTTTTTATCTCGTTATCATATTCTTTATCTGTAATATTATCAAGCTGTTCCTTTTTAAATCCAAGATGTCCTCCGGCCTTTGGTCCTTCTATAACAATAAAATCCGCTGTGCGGTTATACTTCTTTGCCCAGTTGCGCAGTATAATCATTGCTGCTTTTTCAGATGAAACTATAGGTGCAATCTTACATCCAGAACCATTTACATACTCTGGAAGATGCACAGGAAGTCCTGCCCCTGATATAATTACATCTGCTCCTGCCTCAATGGAAGCCTTTACATGGGCTTCATAATTTTTTAGCGCAACCATAATATTAATGCCTACAGGCTTCCCGCCTGATATTTCTTTTGCCTTTTGTATATGCTTGTATATAGCATTTAAGTTTGCCTGGTTCTGGTCTTTATCAAAGTCTGGTTCATCATATCCTATCTGCGCTGAAGATATAATTCCAAGACCTCCATTTGCTGAAACAGCACCAGCAAGACTGCTCCTGCTGATGCCTACTCCCATGCCTCCCTGTATTATAGGATATTTTATCGTTAAATCACCAATTTGCAGCGGTTTAAGTTCCATAGATAATATACCTCTTTTCATATAGTTTGAAAACACTTTTAAAGTAGTTTCTAAAACTATATTACTTCTTATGTATATCCATGTCAATAGTTAGTATAAACTATTTTCTTTGCCTTGCCATATATCTTCTTGCCATTCTGTATTTTATATGCCCTGATATAAATCACATTGTAAGAATTGCTGCCTACATATATATCTGCTTTAGTAATCTGGTTGTCTTTTATATTTTTAAGCTTTTCATTATCAGTATATATTTCATAGCCACTAGCCTGTTCATCCTTTTTCCATGTTATCCTTACACGTTTGCCATGTACATAAGCTTTTGCCTTTACCCCTTTTACCTGGTTTGGTACAAGTCCCATACTGTTAAATTTTACACGGAGCCTGGCAGCAAGTTTTTCTGATTCTGTATTTGTCCAGCCATTTATTACTATACTGGAATATCCGGCCTTCTGGCCATATATATTACATGATACCAGTGATGATGGAAGTGTTACGCTTTCAAGCCTTGTATTATTGCGCACATTAAGCATAAACTCTCTTAAGCTGCCTTCTTTTACTACAATATCTTTAAGACTGGTACAATCAAAAAGCATAAGGCTGCATTTAATTACATTTTTTGTTATGGTTATGCTTTTAAGATTGCGTGAATAGTTAAATGCGCTGTCAGAAACTGATGTAACGGATGATGGTATTGTATAACTTCCTGTCTTCGCAGACGGGCAATCTATAAGCTTTTCCATGTCAAAGCTGTAAAGTATGCCATCTGATGCTTTATACTTACTATTATCACTGGTCACTTTATAACTTTTAAAATTATGCATATACTGCTTTGCATTATTAATCTCAGTTATATTTTTCATATTTTTTCCCATTGTATAAGATATTTTCTCTGCTGGTACAAATAGTATTTTGCTTCTTTTTAAATTTGTAACTATGCCGTCATCTGTTGAAAAACTTTTAGAAGCTGTTGGAATTTTAAATCCAGAGGCTTTATTGGAATATTCAATAGCGGATAAATCTTCTGCTTCTTTTGTAAAACTAATTACACCAGTTTTGCCATTTGGATAAATATATAAATTCTTTTTATCTTTACTGTATAATAATCCATCTACCGAACAGAATTTTCTATTTGTATCTGGAATTGCGACTGCTTTTAAATTATCTGTATACACTTTACTTTGTGTGTTATTTATTTCACGCAGGCTTTCTGGAAGTGACAAATGTGTTATTGAAGAATTTGCGAGGCAATTTTTTGGAAACTTCTTAATTCCCTCTGAAATTCTGGCTTTTCCAATTTTTTTACACTCTTTAAAAGCATATGCTGATATTTTTTTCAAGCCATCTGGTGTAGTATAATCCCCTGGCTTATAACAAGGATACTTTAACAGCACCGTCTGCATTTTATTATAAAGTACCCCGTCTTTTGCCGAAAAATATCCGTTTTCACTATCAACATTAAATGAAGCTGCCGCATTTGCAAAAGCACTTCCTTTTATCAGTTCTGTCTGTTCTGGAATATTTACTGTTTCTAATGATACACAGTTTTTAAATGCCTCCTGGTAAATATATTTAATGCTTTCAGGAAGCCTTACTTTTTTTAAACTGGTACAGCCTTTAAAAGTTCCATAATTAACTTCTTCAATCCCATCTGGCAGTTTAATTTTTTCAAGGCTTTCACATCCTCTAAAAGCATATGCTTCTATAGTATCCGTGCTGTCTGGTATAGATATTTCTTTAAGTGATTTACAATATGAAAATGCCTCAGATGCAATTTTTTCTATATTATTATTAAGGTTTATACTTACCAGATTTGTACATTT
Source organism: Lachnoclostridium sp. UBA7122 (assembly GCA_002493085.1). Taxonomy (GTDB): domain Bacteria; phylum Bacillota; class Clostridia; order Lachnospirales; family Lachnospiraceae; genus Butyribacter. The sequence continues at coordinate 1,804 of DKXQ01000051.1, read as the reverse complement.
ATTAAATAAATGTCTGCTTATATTGCTTACATCTTCTGGAATAGAAATGCTTTTTAAAGAAGTGCATTTTGCAAATGCCATACTTTTAATTTTCTTTACTGAAGATGGCAGATTTATTTCTGTAAGGCCTGTACAGCCATAAAATGCAGCTTTGCCAATACTTTCAATTCCATTTGGTAAAATTATATTTTTAAGTGAACGGCATCTATAAAATGTATATTCTGAAATCTTATCTATATGGCTTGGAATGTCCACACTTTCTAAATTTCTACATTCATAAAATGCATTAGAGCCAATTCCTTTTACAGATGCAGGAATACTGGCATTAGTTAGTTTTTTACAGCCCTTAAATGCATACTGCGCAATATATGTAACAGTGCCTGGCACAGTAAAACTTCCTTTTCTGCCTGAAGGATAGCGGACAAGACGCTTTCCGTCTTTTGTATAAAGCACTCCGTCAACAGACTTCAAATACTTGTTATTACTGCTTACTGTAAATGATGTAACGTTGTCATCATCAAACGCATATGTAGCAATAGCGGAAACATTATCACGTATGTAAACTTCACTGCTGCCCTCATAAGAAAGAAGCATGCCATTTTTTACTTTATATTCTTTCTTTGCTTTTGCGTCTGCTTTAAGTGATAACGGATAAACACTGCTGTCTGCTATTCCAGCAGTAAGAACCAGTGCAATAAATAATATAATAAACTTTTTATATTTTGTCTTCATAGTAAATCCACCTTTCAATATACCAGTCTTGATAATTTAGATATTCTTTGTCTTTTCAGTAATAATTTCATCAAGAGTCTTAATAAATTCACCCATTTCATTTTTAGAAAGCTGTGCATCTGCACCAAGCGCTTCACCCTTTTTGCGCATTTCTTCATTGATAAGTGAAGAAAATATTATTACAGGAATATCTTTTAAGTCAGAATCCTCTTTCATAAGCTTTAACAACCTGTGTCCATCCATCTGCGGCATTTCCACATCTGTGACAACACATGCAACGTTTTGTGCAAGAGTTCCCTGTTCTTTATATTGTTGAAGAATATTCCACAGTTCCAGACCATTATTGCATGCTGTCAGCCTTGTATAACCAGCTTTTGCCAGGCCACTGTAAATTAGCTTGCTAAGCAGAGGTGAATCCTCTGCATACAGGATTGGGGCACTGTTTTGTTTCCTTTCGCCAAGCTGGTCAATATCAGAAAGGTTAATGCCAACCTCAGGTGATATATCATTAACAAGTTTTTCAAAATCAATAAGAATTATAAGTTTTCCATTATAATTAATAATACCTGTAGCAATGCTGTTACTGCTACTGTTTATCATACTGTCAGGTTTAATAATCTGCGACCAGTTGACCCTGTGTATTCCAACTACCCCATGAACATGAAAGCCAGAACTGCAGTCATTAAAATTAGTAACCAGAAACATATCTTTTTGTGTATCTGTTCTTTCCGGCATACCAAGACATCTTGCAAGATTAATAATTGATATTGTTTCTCCTCTTGTAGTAAATGCCCCTTCAATATTTGGGTGTCCGTTTGGTATAGGTGTCAGAGCACGGTATGTCATAATTTCTTTAACCTTGGCTACATTTATGCCATAATAGTTATCTGCTATCACAAATTCTAAGATTTCAAGTTCATTTGTACCACTTTCTAATAATATTTTTGTATCCATTAGTTATCAGCCCTCCATACACTTTACACTTTTATATTTTGTTTTATATTTTACTATAGCTGGTCTATATTTGCAAGAGCAGGTGTACCAGCAGCAGGATAACCGCATAAAAAGTTAT
>DKXQ01000156.1 GCA_002493085.1 Lachnoclostridium sp. UBA7122 | reverse complement strand
AATATACACATTTTTAAGAGGAGGATATTTATGAAGAAAGAAAAAACTGGTGACACTACCAGGGCAGTTTTAAAATATATAAAAAGTTACAGGATTTTTATTGCAATATCTCTTTTATTTGCAGTAGTAACAGTTGTTCTGACACTGTATCTTCCTATTCTTACAGGTGATGCCGTTGACTTTATGATAGAAAAAGGACGCGTGGATTTTAAAAGCCTTGCTGCGCTTATAATAAAAATGGCTGTTATAATATGCATTACAGGAGTTGCGCAGTGGATTATGAATATATGTAATAACAAGATAACTTACAATGTGGTAAGGGACATAAGACAGGATGCATTTAAGAAACTGGAGGTACTTCCACTTAAATACCTTGATGCACATGCACCAGGAGATATTGTAAGCCGTATTATTGCAGATGCAGACCAGTTTGCAGATGGGCTTTTAATGGGTTTTACACAGGCATTTACAGGAATTCTTACAATCGCAGGGACGCTTATATTTATGTTAAGCATCAATGTGTGGATAACCATAGTTGTTGTTATTGTAACACCACTTTCATTCTTTGTAGCAGGATTTATTTCTAAAAGGACATATAAGATGTTCCAGCTGCAGTCAGCAGCGAGGGGGGAGCAGACTTCCCTTATAGATGAGATGATAGGAAACCAGAAAGTTGTACAGGCATACAGCCATGAGGACGAAGCACTTGAAAAGTTTAGTGAAATTAATGAAAGGCTTAAAAAGTATTCCTTAAATGCTACATTTTACTCATCAATTACAAATCCAGCGACAAGATTTGTCAATAACCTGGTCTATGCCGGCGTTGGTGTTGCCGGCGCACTATTTGCAATAAACGGATACCTTACAGTTGGAGGCCTTTCATGTTTTTTAAGCTATGCCAACCAGTATACTAAGCCATTTAATGAAATATCAGGTGTTATAACAGAATTGCAGAATGCACTTGCATGTGCTGCACGTGTATTTGAACTTATAAATGAAGAGCCGCAAATTCCAGATTCTGCAGATGCCAGCTCACCTGAAAGCATAAAAGGTGAGATAGTGTTTAACAATGTGTATTTTTCATATGTTCCTGATAAAAAGCTTATAACTAACTTTAACTTACATGTAAAGCCAGGGCAGCGGGTCGCAATCGTTGGTCCTACAGGCTGTGGAAAAACTACTGTAATTAATCTGATAATGAGATTTTACGATGTAGACAGTGGCAATATCCAGGCTGATGGAACAGATATCAGGCAGATTACAAGAAAAAGCCTGCGCAGCAATATAGGAATGGTACTTCAGGAAACATGGATTAAAGATGGCACAATATTTGATAATATTGTAATTGGCAAGCCTGACGCAACACTTGAAGAGGCAGTAGAAGCAGCAAAGGCATCACATGCACACAGTTTTATAAAAAGACTTCCAAATGGTTATGATACTGTTGTAAAAGAAGATGGAAGCAATCTTTCACAAGGCCAGAAACAGCTTTTGTGTATAGCAAGAGTTATGCTTTTAAGACCTCCTGTACTTATTCTGGATGAGGCAACATCTTCAATAGATACACGTACAGAGATAAAGATACAGAATGCATTTGCAAAACTGATGGAAGGCAGGACAAGCTTTATAGTTGCGCACCGCTTATCCACAATACAAAATGCGGATATAATACTTGTTATGAAAGATGGAAATATTATTGAACAGGGCAGCCATAAAAGCCTGTTAAAACAGGGCGGGTTTTATTCAAACCTGTATAACAGCCAGTTTACATGATTGGGCAATGGCAGAATACAACAGTACAGCGATACAAAAATGATACAAAAAAATCATATCCTGTTACACAGACTGGTCACTATTTGAGCTGCAGAAGCGGCATTGGGGATTAATTTTTATGAATAAAATATTAATAGTAGAGGATGAAGAGGCTATTGCAGCTCTTATTAAGATGAATCTGGTAAAGGCAGGATACCAATGTGATATAGCATATAACGGCAATGAAGGTGCAGACAGGCTTTCTGAAAATAATTATGATTTGTGTCTGTTAGACATTATGCTTCCAGAAATAAATGGATATGAACTGCTTTCATATGCAAAATCGCTGGATATCCCTGTAATTTTTGTAACTGCAAAAGGAGAGACACTTGATAAGGTAAAAGGGTTAAAATCAGGAGCGGATGACTATATTACAAAACCTTTTGAGGTGCTTGAGCTTCTTGCAAGAGTGGAAAATGTCCTGAGACGTTTTAATAAAACAGAAAGGTATATTAAAACATCAGGCCTGGATATTGACACAGTAGCAAGAATAGTTAAAAAAGATGGCAAAGTATTAAAACTGACTTATAAGGAATTTGACCTTTTGCTTCTTTTTGCAAGAAATCCGGACACTGCACTTTACAGGGAAACTATATATGAGCATGTTTGGGACAGTGATTATATGGGCGACAGCAGGACAGTAGACCTGCATGTGCAGCGCCTCCGCAAAAAAGCAGGTCTTGAAAAAAACATTGAATCTGTATATAAGGTTGGTTACAGATTTGTGCCAGAGGATAGTATATGAGGCTGTTCTGGAAATTATTTATTACTATGCTATGCTTTGTAATAGCAGCATTTATGGTGTTTGGCAATATAATTATAAATATTCCATTTGAATCTTCGTTAAAAAGAGAGACGAACAGAAGCATAGAGGAGATGCATATTATGGTGTATGCCCTTGCCGCATCACTCGACGGGCTTCCTGACGGATACCAGGCTTCGGATACAGCGATGATAGAGATTACAAAGTCAATAAGCCAGAGCCTTGAAAGCAATAATGGCATAGTTATATATAATGAAGATAAAGAGATTATATATAATAACAGCAATTATGAAAGCGGCCTTATAAATACAAAACAGACAGACGGCCATGGAATATGCAGTATAACAGAACATAATGGCAGCCATTACATCGGATGCTTTTTTGAAGTTAAAAGCAAAACTGGAAACTTTTATATTGAAATAGATAAAGAGATAGACTTTATATTTGAGGACAGGGAAATACTGTATAAAAATTACAGAATTGCCCTGATGATACTTTTTGTCTTTTCAGCAGTCCTGTCCTTTGTGTTTTCAATAAGCTTCACAAGCCCTGTCAGAAAGCTTTCAACCGCTGCAAGGGAGCTTGCGGGCGGAAACTATAAAAGACGTGTAAAGCCAAAAGGCAATGATGAAGTTACAGTACTTATTAATGATTTTAACAGCATGGCAATGCAGCTTGAAGACAATATACATAAGCTTGAAGAAGATGCAAGGCGGCAGGAAGAATTTACAGAAGCTTTTTCACATGAACTGAAAACCCCGCTTACATCTATAATAGGTTATGCGGACATGCTGCGCTCAATGAAGCTTTCTGAGGAAGATGTAATGACATCAGCCGGATATATATTCAAAGAAGGCAAACGTCTTGAGAGGCTTGCATATAAGATGATGGAGCTTTCATTTGCAGATAAACAGAAGATAGAGATAAAACCTGTATCTGTAGAATTTCTGGCAGAAAAAATAGAAAAAAGTGCAAAGTACCTTTTAACATCTGGTGATAAAAACATCAGTTTTGAAGTGGATATAGAGCCAGGCGTTATATATGGTGACCTGGATTTGCTGCAGTCACTTTTTGCTAATCTCGTTGACAATGCACGTAAGGCATGCAGGGAAGATGGCAAAATCGTACTGGATGGCAGAAATACCAGTACAGGTTATGAACTGTGGGTTAAAGACAATGGATGCGGAATACCAGATAATGAAATTAAAAAAATTACAGAAGCTTTTTACATGGTAGATAAATCGCGGGCAAGAAAAGAGGGTGGTGCAGGCATAGGGCTTGCCTTATGTGTAAAAATAGTAAACCTTCACAATGCAGAATTTAAAATAATAAGCCATGAAGGAACTGGAACACAGGTTTTAACCAGATTCAGAAAACAGGACAGTCTGGAGAGAAAAAACATTGAATAAAAAAAGACAGGTTTTGTGTACAACAGCAGGAATTTTTTTAATATGCATATTATTTATACTTGCAATGCTTTTTCCTGAATATTATACTTCATATACAGACAAAAAACTTATTGGAAAGATGCGGTATGTAGAAATCAGTTACAACGCATATGAAGTAACATACGGTTCATTTGCAGAAAAACTTAATGCTATTGGAAAAATGGTGGCTGCTGGAAATATTAATTCTGTAAGGATTAATAACGGGGAAGCAGACATTAACTATAAAAACATAAACAAGATAATAAAAAAAGAGTTTAAGACTCTGTTACAATATGAGCTATTATACAAAAAAATACGCTTACGTGCCGGAAAGATAACATCATGTGAAAAATATATGCTGTATCCGTCTGGAAGCAAAGATGACATAAAAGGAATCACATATATTAAAGTTATATACAAAACAAAAAAAGGCAATATCGAAGTTTATATTGATGAAGAATACCATAAAATATATGAATCTGAAATACCCTATGAGTTATACTTAGGCTGGGCTTCTAAAGTAAAAGGATATGATATATCAACAAAACAAACTGTAAAAGTATATGGATATGATGAGCCAGATAGTTCTTATGTCCAGTTTATAAATGGTCTTTTAAAATATTACACCAATAATGAACCAGACAGTGTACTGCGGACCGGATATGATACTATTATGGATACTTATTATTCAGGTTATATACAGTTTAATGATGGTACATTAATTGAGGCTGGCAGAAGAAACATTATTACACCGGAAAACACCTCAGTTGTGCAGATAGGAATTCCTTTAAAAGAGATATCCTGAAAAATTACCATACAAAGAGTAAATTCTCTGGCAGATTCTTTTAAAATCTGCCAGAGCCATATAATCAGGTTAAACTTTTTAAAAATTCTGTGCCCTGGTCTATAACTTTCTGGTATCTTTTTGCATTTACGCTTTTCAGCCATGCAATTTTTCCTGAAATTTCATTTATTGTCTTATTAGATACACAGCCTCCTGAAGCTTTTAATTTCTGTGCATTATGTATAGAAGCTTTTAATATTTTAACCCATTTCTTAGGAACCCCTATTTCTTCATTATTAATTACAATACCTGTTATATACTGCCTGTTATTTCTTCTCAATATATGGGTTTTTTCTTTTTTCATATGAAAGCCTTCTGCTTCTATAATTGTATTAATGCTGTTTAAAAAGCTTCCTATGGCAAAACCACTGGTATCACCTATATAGCTAAAGCTCATGTCATCAGCATACCTTGTATAAGTAATCCCCAGTTTTTTGCATAAACCATTAATACGCTTATCCATATTTCTGCATATGATGTTTGTAATCATAGGGCTTGCCGGAGAGCCTTGCGGCAATATTCTGCCAGATGTTTTAATATATTTTGTCTCTCCTTTTATTTCAAGCGGCATCCTTTCACAGTAAGTACAAATCATGGCAAGCAGTGATGCTATATAGCCAGAGTATCCAAATGACTGGTATAAGCCTCTTACACGTTCAAATGTAATAGTAGGGAAAAAGTCTTCCAAATCAATATTTATCAATAAATCAGGGCTTGTACTATGTGCCCTTGCACCTGTAAGAACAGACCTCGATTTGATAAACCCATGGGACAAATCAGAAATCCCCGCCTTTTGCAGTATCTGGTCTAATATTTGTCTCTGTGCTGTTTTTAAATGTGTTTTAGGCGCAGCTATATGACGCATCCCACCGCTTTTTTTAGGAATATCAAAACGGTAGTAATTATCAAATGTAACAACATCCCTGTGGTATACCAGATACCGCAAAGTATTGTATTCTATCTGCAAAAACCTGGCGAGCTCCCTGTCTGTCTCTATTACAGGCATCTGGTTTTCCTTTAGTTTTTGTACATCTGTTTCTTTTTTTCCTAACAGGTTAGAATATCCTTTGCCAATAAATATAATATTTTCTGCTTTCCGTTTCTTCCACGCTTCAGATTTTAACTGTTTTTGCCGTTCTCTCTCTGCTTTTCTCTCTGCCCGTCTGGCTATGGATTCTTTCATGATTTCCTGTGCAACTGCAGCACGGATTCTTTCATAGTCCCATGTGCCCTGGTATTCTTTTTTTAACTGGGAAAGCTTTCTTTCAATTTCACTTTTTTCCTGATATACACCTGATATTTTTTCGGAAAGTTTTTGAAATTCATCCAGCAGCTTTTTCCTGTTTTCAAAGTCCTGTTCTGTTTCATTCTGCTGGCGTTCATACGGTGTTGGCAGATTTTCCGGCCAGAACCCATATTCCTGCATTTTAAGAAAGGTAAATTCTTTTTTACCCATATTCTTTACTAAATTTCTATATTCGGCCTTTCTATCCATTATAATAGCATCTCCATAATATCATTGATTTTATATTCTTTTTCGTATTCCAGATTTTTCAGTTTTAATAATTTATAAGAAGCAACATAAAGCGCAAGAATATGCGCACAAGGTTCTGAAAGATTTCTTTCACCCCTTCTGAATTTTTTACAATTACAATTAATCCTTGCAATCTGTCCATCCTGGTCAATAACAATTTCAGTATAAGACACTTGCCCGTTTTCATTGTATGTTGTTGTAAATACAAATTCATTCCGGTGCGTATATCTTACTTTCATATTGTCAAATGTAAGTTTGCTAATTTTTTGTACGTCTATCTCAATATCGGAAATTTCATAGAGTTCCTCTGGAATTGGTGCATTGCACAAATGGCGGAAACGCACTTTGTTATTTATAATGTCAAAATAGCCTTCACCACGCCGGAATAACATTCCAACACCAGATTTTACCTTATTGTTTTTCTGCTTTGGAAGATACGCAGAAATTTCATCCATAGAAAGACACCGCTTGTCTTTAAGCAATTTATAAACATCCGGATAACAGCCCTGTCCTGTAAACCCTGCCATAATATTAAAGGCAGTTCCCTTTACCCAGTCATTAGAAGACCATGCAGAAAAGCCAACTGTCATCTGCATTGTACCCATATCAGCACGGATAAACTGAGGCATCCCAAATCCCAGTATGCGCACATAAAATGCTTTAGATATTGGAATTAGCTTTTCAACTACAAGCCAGCGCCTTCTGCCCCAGATTTTTTCTTCCCTTCTCTGGCTGCCCTGGTAGATGGTGTTCAGAGTAAGGACTGTCCCAAAAGGTTCAAATACAATCTGCACTCTCTGGCCAGGTTCTAAAATCCACTTCATGTAGCGTGGGCTCTTCTTTTCTTTGTGTTTCCTTAAAAAGGCACATATATCATACATATCAGAAGGAGAAAGTGCAAGTTCAATACCAGATAATGCTGCTGCTGAAGATACCTGGTTAAAACCTTTAATCCATGTCTCAGGCAAATCAATTTTCTTCTCTATATATTCTGGCACAATATCATTATCTATAGTAAAGCCCTCTGGATTAACCGATAATGTGACATCTGTATAACTCCTGAACCTCTGCATCTCCTTTTCTAATTTAGCAGAAAAATCAATATTTGTTGTTCCGGCTTTTGGTGCCTGCAGTAAATCAAACTCATCCATAGCCACAGACAGACATCCATAGATAGATTCATCAACTGAAAATGCCTCAAATGAAACCTGGTCGTTATGCACTGTAATTACAGGGTCTAATACAAACCATAAACTATAATCCCTGTCCTTTATAAATTTCCAGAAGTCCCGTTCAATTTTATAGTAATCTTTCCACGCATCATACTGGTTAATTTGCTTTTGCAGATTTTTTTGTATATTTAATAGCTGGTTTATCTCACTTTTTTTATGGGAGAGCTCCAAATCACAAGAATCCATTTCTTTCTTTAAAGATTCCCTTATATCTGGCATATACTCTTCATGTGCTTTTACACGCCGTTCAATTTCTTCATCCAGCCATGTAAAATATTCTGTTCTTTCTTTTGATTTTTTCCCAGCATCAGAAATAACAATTTCTCTTAACATAAGCATGGCATCACGGAACAATAAAGGGTGCTTTAACCTGCCACAAAAAGAAACTTTTTCATCACGGGATAAATCAGGGCTTAACCCTAAAGTTGTCTGGCTGCCAGCCTGTGTACACCGGGAAGGACTTGCATATTTATAATCTACTTTCATAAATTGATTGCCTCCTTCTGAATCTGGGCAAATGCCACAAGTGCTCTCTCAGAATCTATTTTTATATTTGTACTTCCAATATCAAGAAGTATATGCTCTATTTCTTGCTGCTTTTCAGGATAATATTTCAAAAACAGAGGCATTGTCTTATATACATATTCCTTGCTTTTGGAAACTTTATTCGGCAGATAAAGCAGTGTTTTAGCATAATAAATATATAAATCCGGATTGGTTTTATCTAATTCAGAAAAGGCATTTTTCATTTTTTGGGAAATATAAGCCTTTACTTCAACACATGGATGCTCCATCATACGCAGTATAAACTGTGTTGGAATTTTGCCTCCATACCAGTCATCAAGCTTTTTAAGAGCATACTTATAGGCGCTTTCCACAGGAGAATCAAGTAAAACCATATGCATCTTTTCTCTTCTTCCAGTTTCTAAGCTTTCAAACACAGACTGGGCAGTCTTATTCAGATGATATACATTACATTCCAGAAGAAGCAGCAGAGTACCTGTACTTCCAGCAAGCATAGCCTGATGTGAGTCTATAATCTCTGTAAGCATTTTTACAAGCCTGTTAGAGCCTGTCTCTAATATAGATAGTATTAAACTATCTTTAGGAATAATATCCTCTTTACATGACTTTAATAATGATATAGTATTGTATTTTTTTTCCGGAATTCTGCCATGCTCTAAATTAATATCACTAAGTGCATCTTTTAATACACCATATGGCATAGAAAATATAACACTTTCTGTTATATCAAAAAGAAAACCAGGAATCTCTTCAGCGCTTAACAGCAGGGATGTAAAATAGCACAGCAGTTCCTGCCGTTCATCTGCCGTTGCCGCATCCAGTTTTTCAACAGATTTTAACAGTAAATCTGTAATCTGTTCTGAAAGGTCTGTATGCTGTTCCAAAAAAGCTTCTCTTTTTTCTGCAACTGATTTTAGAAAAACAATATATTCTTCAGCCGTAAAATTATTGATATTATCTTCTAATATACTGTACCATGTCTCTATAGTATCTAAAAACAGAAAATCAGCAATATATTCTGGATTAAACTTTCCATTTGTCCGTCTAAAGTATTTTTGGGCAACATTCCATAATCTCTCTGATGTTGTATTCATTAAAGAAATCATAATATCTGCATCAAATTCCTGTAGTGCCTTTAATTTTGGCAGCAGTTTTTTCTCAAATAATTGTGCAGTTTTTTCATAAGGTATTTTTGAAAGACCAATCAGCTCTTTTATCCCATAAGAGTCAAGTTTATTATTTACATCAGCCCTCTTTAATATTTCATAACAGAATTTATGTACTGCTAAAGCTTTTGCATGCCTTGCTATAAAAATAACATCCTCAATATATCTGTGCCATATAGAGTTCTCTGCTGCCTCATTACGTATAATTACTTCATTAAAATAGCGGTTAAAAAAGAAATTATAAGACACGTCATTATAATAAACATCTAAACTATCATTATCAGTATAGCTGGCCAGCATTTCACGGGCAGCAGTTATAAACTTTGCCTCATCCTCTGCCAGATACCCGTCAAGCGTTCTTCTAAGATAGCGCACATAATAATTGTATGCGTCAGTCCTGCCACTTCTCCTAAAATAAAGAGTTGTTCTTGGCGCATCCAGATAGTAAGCTATTTTCCCGATAGCATCAGCCATTCCATATGCTTTTGCTGTCTGTATAGTATTTTTAAATGCAATATTATTTACATTTTTTCCATCTGTGTAAGTGTTCTTTTCATAGAGGTTCTGGCTTCCAAAAACATACCAGAGACTATGATAAGCATTTGGCTTATCCAAATATTCCTCAAGCTCTTTGCCTTTTAGGTTTACGCCATTTAGCTTTACATGTTTAATATGAAAATCCATCTCAGGAAGAGTCTCATATATAAACTCTTTCTGCTTACTAAGCAGCTTCTCATCAAACAGGCTAATATACTGGTTAATACAGCGGTTAAGCCCATTGTGGTATCCTGCACCCGCCCATAATACATCACTTTTACTAATGCGCTTTGCAGTCTCTAATAAAATTGGATTCCTTTCTATCGCCAGTTCCTGGAAAATGCCACATGCCAGCTCTACACTTGCTACTTTTAAAATACGTTCATATTCTTCGGTGGAAGGCTGCATTTGCATAAACTGGCTAAGATACTTTCTTCTTGTATACAGCCTTTCATTAGAAAACATATTTACAATAGTCTCCATATAAGGGCTGTCTGCCTCAAAGCCGAATAAATCACTTGGGTTTTCAATCAGTTCTACATCCTTAAAACTAATCTGGTTTGATTTTAAATAAGCAATATAGTCTGCATAATTATTTTTTTCATAATAATCAAAAACAACCATCTGTTTTATATCATAAAACTCTTTAATAATATACTTCTTATCAATTTCTAAACGCTCATGCCACCCTGTCCTTCTGTCATAGTCCCAGTAACTGTGTGCAGTTTTATAACCTTTGTTATAACAAAGCAGGTTTTTTTCTTTGAAATAATGTGTACTTGGAATGGATGGCAAATGTCCATTTACTCCATGAAAGACAGTATAATTTGTATATGTTACTGTAGGTTTTAACAGATATCCATCCCTGTAATAAGAATGGTGTGAAGGCCTTAATTCCCGTTCAGCCTCATGTTGTCCATACAAAATAAGCAGACAGGGATTTTTCTGGCTGTCTAAACCCCAAAGCAGTATTTTGCGGACTGGAAGCTCATCAGGCTTCCAGAACCGCTGCTGTTCCTCTGATGTTAAATTCTTCATAATGGCCAATTATTTCCTTTCTATCAATTAACAAATCCAAAACACCATTGGAGTTTTGCACTTCCATTTGATAAAATTATAGTATAATTTTAACAGTTTTTCAAGTAATTTGGCAAGATACAATAAAAATTAGTTGACATTTTTAAAATATATGGTACAATTTATAAAAAGGTTAGATTTTCTGGTCTAAATGCTTTGGGGAAGCTCCAAGGCTGTTAATTATGAGCCATTACACCACAATGTTCTGCGTCACCCGCACGCTATACGCTACTATATCGTTTTGAAAGTAGCCTGCGGCGAAAACGATATAGTAGCGCAGCGTGCTAAAGTGTCAGAACAGA
>DKXQ01000061.1 GCA_002493085.1 Lachnoclostridium sp. UBA7122 | reverse complement strand
TTTGGGAATTATTTCTTTTATATACAGGTTATGTTTCTGAAAACCATCTCTATATTGTATTGAAAAATCTGGTTTTATATAACATGTAAAAGATACTATTCCATTTTGAAATGATGGCAGTTTTATTTTAAATTCTTCAAGCCATTTTTCATAATTACGGGTTTTGCTTAATATACCTTTAGTATAATAATAATGTAAATCTTCATCTGTAAAAGAAATTTGTAATGATATTTCAACTGGCCTGCCTGCATTCAATACCTCATGGGAATACAGCGGACGCAGCCCTGCTGCTGTCAGTATTGCATCAATTACTGAAGTTTTGCCAGTGTTATTTTTGCCGACTAGTATCAGAGAGTTTTCCATATCATTAATTTCAAGTTTGCGGATAGATTTGAAATTAACAATTTTTAAATAAACAATTTTCATAAGCAAACATTCCCTTTCTCATATTCTATGAATTCTGCAATGTTTTGTTACTGTACAACAGAATAAATCAGTTTTTTTTGACTGAAAACCCGAATGAGCCACATTGTTTTCCTAGTGCAAAATACGAGCCATGTGAGTAAGTTACAAGTCCTGAACTGTTCAGGTTAAATTTGTTATTTTTATCCATATATTTTTTATCAGCATGTACTGCAGTTACATCTGCAATAAACATATGATGTGAGCCAAGTTCTTTTACCTCAGTTATATGACATTCAATATTGACTGGTGATTCTTTTATCATCGGACATTTTACTGTATCAGCTTTTTCTTTTGTCAGATGGCATGCTTTCCATTTGTCAGTTTCCCTGCCAGAACGGACACCGCAGAAATCAGCAGCATATACCAGTTTTTCAGTAACCAGGTTTATCACAAACTCACCAGAATTTTTTATTATGCTGTATGAATAACGCGCTGGACGGACTGATATATAAAGCATAGGGGGATTGGTACATATAGTACCAGTCCATGCAATTGTTATTATATTGGAAATGCCATTTATATCACCACAGCTTGCCATCACAGCTGGGATAGGGTAAAGCATGTTTCCAGGTTTAAAATTGGTTTTGGACATAGAATACCTCTGTTCTTAATTATTATTTTTATTGTTTTGTGTATTATATCATAAATTTAGACTACACAAACAAAAATTATTGTGATAAAATATAAAAAAGATATCCATGTATGGCAGTAAAATTATAATATATAAAAATCCGCTGGATTATAGAAAGGCAGGGTGTATAATGGCAAAATATCTGGAATTTGAATCTATGACAGAGGGACTGGAAAATAAAGTTGTACAAAATTTAAAATTTAAAACGGGAAATTTTATATGGAAAATAAGATTTAATGTACCATTAGACCCTAAAACTGTCAATAATGTAAATTTATATGTCACATCTGTAAATTTATCACCTTTAAGGACCTCTATCAGGTATAATTCTTTGGATAATGAAATAGAAATAGAACCTTTAGAACCATATGCACAGAATGAATCATATATTCTGAATATAACGACCAATGTCGCTTCGCAGGGTGGTAAACACCTGCCAGAGCCGTTGCAGGTGCAGTTTAAAATTGAATAGTAACAAAAATATACCAGGTACATAATTTATATGGCAATTTTTAAAAATAAGGCAGCTGTGAATGGGCTGCCTTATTTTTAAATCTGGTTTTTATTTGACGTTTTTTAGTATAGCCTGTAATTTTATTGCTAAAACCCTGTCCATATGGTTTAGTGCTTTTGAATCTGGAGTAGCAGATTCAAAATTGACAAATAAATAATTGCCAGATATTGCAATTTCTTCATTTAGTGCAGGCATTTGGACTGTTTTTTTGATATTGCCAGTTTTCATATTGGATTTGCCTATATTAGATGCTTTATATATGTTTAATTCACTGGTATAGCCATATGCCCTGGACAGTATCAGTTTATTGCCGCTGAATGTAATGCCCTGTACGGCAGCAGGAATTGTCACAGATGACTGTAAAGTGAGACTGGTTACGCCATTTGCGTCTGTGGAGACCGCATAACTTCTAAGTGTGCCATCTGTAGTATGTTCAAAGCTTCCTGCCCATATCTGGTCTTTGTACCATTCCAGGAATGATGCTTTTTTTTCTAATTCGTAAGTTCCTGTAAACTGGACAGTTTTAAATATAGCACATTCTTGTGCAGCTTCATCCAGTCCGTTAAAATCAATAGTACAAATTTTCTTTCCATTCGTAATCCATACATTTTCACCATCAAATGCAATACCGCCAGCATGTGTTTTGTTTGGAAGGACTATTACTGTAAGTAAATCCTTAAATTCTTTATCCAGTACATATATTACAGAATTTTCCTCACCATTAGCATCATAAGCAGATATAAGCAGATAGTCATTGGCAAATGCCAGTCCCTGTGGACACATTGACGTACTTTCAAATCCGTTTACATTTGTTGAACGTATGCCAGGTATTACATACGATTTTTCATATTTGGCAGATTTCTTTACTATTGGCGTGTTCTTCCATGCATCAGAATTTATAAGTTCTTTTTTTGTTTTATAGTAACTTGGTACTGTGGTTGTATTAAATGTTGTACGTGGAATAACGCTGGCAATTGATTCTTCACTTATAAATTCTTCATTAAATGCATTGCGGTAAGCGACAACATTATATTTATATGTCTCTCCTATTGTAAGGTTTTCATAAAGCATAGACACAGTTTTTGCATCTTCAATTGTATCAATAAGGACAAAGCTGTCATCTATCTGCTGGTATATATAATATCCGGCAGCGCCTGATACTGCCTTCCATGATAAGCGGAGTTTGCCATAGCCTGGCTTACCATTTAATTTTACCTTTGCAGGAAGTGTAGATGTTTTTGCAACATTGCTAAAACCGCTTGTATGGTCTTCTGTATCCGCATATGTCACAATTTTATAGCGGTAGTTTTTACCAGAGCTTAATCCTGTATCTGTATAGGAGGTTTCAGTAGTGCTGTCTGCATATTTAAATTCACCACTGCCTTTTCTTCTGTATATAATATAGCCTGTGGCTGACTCATTATAATCCCATTCCAGATGTATTGATTCTGCTGTATTGCCGCTTAATACAAGACCTGTGGTGGCATATGGTGTTGTGACGGCACGCAGTACATCGGAAACAGGACCCTGCAGGTTAGATTTATCAAAATAAGAACATATCATATAAGAATAAACTGTTCCCGCTGTAAGTCCTGTCTCTGAAAGGGCTGTTCCAGTTGCCACTTTATAAAATTCAAATGGTGCATCATTGACGCTTCTATATATATAATAAGAATTTCCAGTTGTATTTTCATCCCATGACAGGTCAATTTTATGGCTTTTTTCATTTACAATTTCAAAATTAGAAACTACAGAAGGGCATGTGTATGTTGACAGTGTATCTGATGGGTCTCCTGTGTTTGTTTCATCAAGGCAGTATGCCTGTATAAATATATCATATTTTTTAGACGCAGTTAATCCGTCTATCGTATAAGAAGCATTAGTTGTTTCACCTGACAATATAAATGAATCTTCAGAAGAAGATTTATAGTATATCTTGTAAGATGCATTATTCATAGCGTCCCATAAAAGACTTATTGATGCACTGTCTGCCGCAGATGCCGCCCTGTCTGTCACTGCTAAACCTGTAACTTTATTTACAGTGGTAGAAGCAAGAAATACCTCTGATGCCGGACTATACGTCTTTACACCAAGTATTGTTGCAAAACAGCGTATCTGGTATGAGCATATTGTCGCTGCATCTAAAGAAGGTATTGTAAATGTTGTATCTGTAGTTTCTGTTGTATAGGATACATCATTGTAACTGATGTCCAGTGCGTAACCCTCTGCACCTGGTATTGCATCCCATTTTATAGTTATATCATTTTCAGTAGAGGCTGTTATATAGGAAGCTGTTACCGTTGTATCAAGAGTTGTAACCTGTGGTTCTTCTGGAACAGAAGATGGTACGGGAATATCAGGCTGTCCAGGTTCTTGTTTTAATAGTGGATTAAATAAATTATGTGCATTGCCAGCTGCATTTGTATCAGTGCTGTAAAATATACAGGATAGTGATATTGTAATAGCTATAATTATTCCTGCGTTTTTGATAATTTGTTTTCTAATCATGACATACTCCGTTTTCTGAATTGTTATTATCTTTTATGTATAATAAATATTAAAAATGGCAAAAAATGGTCATTTTAAAAATATTGTACATAATGATGCATATGGTTAGTATATGTAAGATAGTATAACTTTACCTGGGGAA
>DKXQ01000070.1 GCA_002493085.1 Lachnoclostridium sp. UBA7122 | reverse complement strand
AAAAAGTTGTAAAGTGGTGTAAAAAACATATTCGTGATCTAAATGTGTGATATAAACATAATCTTCTTCCTTTTTGTACTGTAGATGTACTACTTGAGTCACAATCATTTCATTATAAATCTCAAAATTTTTGCATAGTTCTTCAAAAGTTATATTAGGTGGATCAATCACAATCCACATACAATCTTCATACTCTTTTGAATATAGCCTACTTACAGAATAATCTCCAAGGTTGACAAAATCAAATATTTTCCCCCGTTCTAATTCCTCTGCTACATATTGATGATATAGCTTTCCATTATAACCTGACTCATTGAAAAGTCTTATGGAAAAATCTTTTACAATTCCACTAGCTAACATATCAGAAATATTTTTGAGCAAGTCTAAAGGTACGTTTTTTGTAAAAAAAGTTTTGTTAATTACCTTATCATAGATACGAGGTGGGTTAATGGGAAGTAATTCTCTCTCATTATTTATTGGGAGTATTCCATATTTAAAGAATTGGTTTTGTTTGTCTAACAGATTCTTATATACTGCCTCTAACTCATTTAAATCACTACAAAATGTATGTTTTCTCTGGTATTTATAGTTATCAAAGGAATAGTAAAGGTACAATAAGACCCTTATCTCCGAATAAGGTGTATTCGTTACATATTCTCTTATCATTCCACAGTTTTTACTAATCCAAGTGTCAATCGAATCATGAGATAATTCATCTTGCTGTTTTTTATAAGTTTCCAGTTGCATTTGGTGTATAATATCAATCGCTTCCGTTTTCTCAATTAGATTAATGTTATATTCAAGGTTTATTTTAATTTCACTATATAAAGCTTGATCGGTTACCCCTTTTTTTAGTACTCGCATGGTTTCAGCATCATCTTCCCGAAACTTTCCTAGAACGATTCCGTTGATATAGGCAACTTGTCGTTTTGTATTCCAATTCGTTGTCTCTGGCATAAAGGCTTGATTAACATATTCTTGTTGAGTGACCATGTATTTTTCTAGTAATCCTATTATTTCATTTCTTGAATTAATCATTTCGTGTTATCCTTTTTACATAATCTTTATTTGATAGATCAGGGTTTATATTTATGGCAATTTCTAATTTATCGAATTCACAGTATCACAAAATTATAAAAATTTCCACTTCATTTTGCCATTTTTCGAGTTTGAACCCTTCCCCTGAGAGGAAAAATCAAAATGTATAAAAAATCAAATTGTTCAAAGGCAAAATCAAATTGTATTAAAGACGCCATTTACATAGATGAAGGAATCTCTGGTACAAATACGAAAAAACGGAAAGAATTTAACCGCATGATTGTGTGTGCAAAGAACGGTGATTTTGATTTGATTATAACAAAAGAAATTTCCCGTTTTGCGAGAAATACCCTTGATAGTATATTCTATACCCGTGACCTCAAAAAGCATGGCGTGGGTGTTATCTTTATGAATGATAATATCAATACTTTAGACGGTGATGCAGAGCTTCGCCTTGCCATTATGTCCTCAATTGCACA
Source organism: Lachnoclostridium sp. UBA7122 (assembly GCA_002493085.1). Lineage (GTDB taxonomy): Bacteria > Bacillota > Clostridia > Lachnospirales > Lachnospiraceae > Butyribacter. The sequence continues at coordinate 1,415 of DKXQ01000070.1, read as the reverse complement.
GGAGGAAAGCCGTAAGACTTCCGAGCGTGTGAAATGGGGGCAGAAACGCCAGATGGAGCAGGGAGTTGTGTTTGGGCGGAGTATGCTTGGCTACGATGTGAAAGACGGCAAAATGTATATTAATGAGGATGGGGCAAAAGTTGTCCGTCTTATCTTCCATAAGTTTGTAAATGAGGGGAAAGGAACTCATGTGATTGCCCGTGAGCTTCGGGAGGAGGGCATTAAGCCCATGCGTGTAAAAGAATGGCAGAATACAGTCATTCTCCGTGTTATCCGCAATGAAAAATACTGTGGTGATTTGGTGCAGAAGAAAACCTATACGCCAGACTTTTTATCCCATGAAAAGAAGTATAACCGGGGGCAAGAGGAATTTGTGATTATCAAAGACCATCATGAGCCGATTATCTCCCGTGAGCTTTTCGATAAGGCAAACCGCATTTTGGATGAAAAGTCGCTTTCACAGGAGGGCAAAGCTAAACACAGCAACCGTTATCTATTTTCTGGGAAAATCAAATGTGGATGCTGCGGTTCAAGTTATGTGGCGAGATATAAAACCCGAAAAAATGGAAGCCGCTATAAGGCGTGGCGGTGTCTTGAAGCTGCAAGACATGGAAGCCCTCATGTGGACAAAGCAGGGAATCAAGTTGGATGCAGTGGACTTAGCATACGCAACGAAGATGCAACCCACATCATGTACCTTGTCACGAGCAGCTTAAAGTATAATAAGGAGAAAATCACTAATAATTTGCTTGCTATTATTAAGTCTGTTATCGCAATGGATACTACAGGTACAGACAGTGAGAAATTAAAATCACAGATAAAAGCCATAGAACAAAAACGCACAAACCTCATTGGCCTTTATACATCTGGTGATATTACCAGAGATGAATTTTCAGCAGCAAGAGCAAAATATGAGAATGAGATTGCTGAACTGCAATTCGTGATAGATAGCATAGACAAACAAAGGGAGATGATTGAAAAACAGCAAGAGCTTGTTGCTGAAATTACAGATGCGATGAATAAGCTTATAAACGGCGTGGAATATGAAGATGATTTTTACAAAGAAATCTTAGATAAAATGGTTGTGAATGATAAAGACCATATTGATGTGTATTTGAACCTGCTCCCCCTCAAATGGAGCTATACGGTTGCAAAAAGCGTAAACTGTCCGCAGGGTAAACCGCTAAAAAAAGCTGGAGCCCCTGAGATGGAACATTTCAGGGGCTTCTCTGCCTATATCAGTTAATGTTCCTATTGCTTTCCTGTTTTCCATGCTGTATCTCTGTGAAAGATAGCGCATGGAAGCACTCAGTTCACCATCAGGACCGCCATACTCTGTAATAATTATCTGGGCTGCTTTTGCATTAGGCTTGGTAATATTTACAGGATACTGCAGCCTTCTTTCATAATTCCAC
>DKXQ01000253.1 GCA_002493085.1 Lachnoclostridium sp. UBA7122 | reverse complement strand
CAGCCATGAGCTTACTTTACAAGCTGTAAAAGTGATTTTTATGCTTAAATTCTAATTGTTTAAGATATTAGTTTAAACAAAATTTTTCTTAAGTTGATAACATTATCATGGACATGCATCAGTGCTAATACCTATGAAAAGTTTTTGTTACAGTGTATGTGTCATTTTAAAATATAACTGCCAGTTATCCAACCATGTTGCCAATAGCTTCTTCAACAGCAGCATTAAGGCTTTTTCCATGTTCAATGGCATATACTGCAATATTCCGGTGAAGTTCCGGGCTTATCCTCACATTAAATGTACCCTTGTAAGGCTGTTCAGGTTCAACATTCCTTTCTTTACAGTCTTCCAGATACCCATCAATTACATCTTGGAAATCTTCTTCCAGCTCCTGCACAGAATCACCTTCATATGATAACAAAGACTTTATTCCGATAACTTTTCCAAAAAGGCATCTGTCTTCCTTGGAGTATTCTACTGTCCCATTATAGTTTTTGTATGATAATAAATTACTCATAATGAACCATCCTTCCTTAATTTTTCTATCACTTGTTCCAGTACATAATGTTTTAATATCCCGTCTGGATGCGGTTTATGGAAATTTATTATTTCATTGCTGCCTTCCTTGATAAATTTTACCCCTGAACCTTTCCCTCCCTGTTTTAATCCATATCCAAAATATGACAGGAGGGATTTCATTTCGTCAAAAGTAAAATCTTTAGGTTTTTTCAGCAATCTTTCAGCCAGTTTGTCTTTTTTGCTCATTAATTAGCCTCCTTTACTATAATATAACATTATAATAAAAAATATGCAACTATTTTTAGTTGCACTAGAGCATGTTTGAAAATTAAAATATGCACAAAACTGAATGATACAGAATCCACATTCTAAAAAATTAGAATTAAGGAGCGGTTCAGAGTGAAATATGAAAATGCAGATAATATCTTTCCAGAGAAATTGCTGCTTGAAATCAGACTATTTATGCCAGAGTCATATACTCTTTAAAAATAAAATATATTTATAGTTTAATATGCGCACATTAGTATACTGTAAAACGTTAAACATTATAGAAAGATAAAATGAAAGGGGGTTATTTATGCTGGCAGATATTGAAGAACAGTATGACAAGCTGTACCGGTACTGTTATTTTAAATTACATAATGCACATCTGGCAGAGGATATTACACAGGAGGCTTTTTTGCGTCTGTTTGAAAGCAGCAGGTTAAAAGATATAGATAAGCCACTGGCATTTTTATACACTGTTGCAAGAAACCTGTGTATAGATGAGTTCCGCAGGAAAAAGCCGGAGAGTTTTTCATCAGTGTTTCCGCAGAATATGCCAGCAGATAGTGATGAGAACCAGATGCTTGATTCTGTCTTGGTCCAGATGGCTTTAGATGAACTTACGGACAGGGAGCGCGAGATGGTTCTGCTTAAGGTTGTAAATGAAGTACCTGTAGAAGATATTGGAAAGATATTTGGTATTTCAAGATTTGCAGTATACCGCGAGGTCAAAAAGATTCTTAAAAAGCTTGAAAGGAGGCTGTCATATGAGTAAGCTGGATAAAAAACACATTCCAGAGATAAAAAAATACTTTGAGGCTCCTGCACCACAAGATAAAAGTGCTTTTTTAGCTAAGGTATACAGTGGCTATAGAACATATACAGGAAACATGGATAAAGAAATGCCAGCATGTGGCAGGATAAGCTATATATATATGGTATTTATACAGTTTTCTTATATTTCAAAATGGCTTTGGATATTTTCTGCTTTAGTATTTTTATGTGTATTTGCAATCAGTATATATATACAGGAAATGTTACTCTGGACAGTTTTTGCAGTAATGCCATTTATTGTGACGTTTTCACTGTCAGAAAGCATGCGCTCTGTTATGTATGGGATGTATGAATTTGAAATGGCATCCAGGTTTCCGTTTAAAAGTATTATTATGTCACGGCTGGCTGTGCTTGGTGCAGGAAATATGCTTCTTTTGTTTGCACTAGCAGTTTTTGCAGGAAACGGAATGTGGCGGAATGTAGTATATATGCTTGTTCCATATCTGTCTTCTGCATCAGGCGGACTTATGATATTTAGGAAGTTTGCGTCAAAGGAAGGTGTGTATATAAGCTGTATTTTTAGCATTGTTATAAGCATGTTGTGTTTGTCAGGGGTACAGTCATACAACTGGATATATGAGTCAAGATATACATTTATATGGATAATTGCTGCTATAGCGCTATTTATAAATACAGGCTTTGAATGTTATAAAACTGCGGACGCTATTGGCAGCGGCTAGTTACTATGAACGGCATAGACCGTGAATAGTAACAGCGGCTATTAGAAAGGAGAAAAATAGTGAAATTAGTTATAGACAGGCTTACAAAACAGTATAAAAATAAAATTGCAGTAGACAGGATATCGGTGGAATTTGGCAGTGGTGTTTATGGGCTTTTAGGTGCTAACGGAGCTGGCAAAACAACTTTTATGCGTATGATATGCGGCATACTTACACCGACAAGCGGCACAGTTTCATTTGATGGAATTGATGCCGGGGATGAAGAATACAGGGCTGTACTTGGTTATCTGCCACAGGATTTTGGATACTATCCGGATTTTACAGCATGGGACTTTCTTATGTATATGTCCATACTGAAAGGCTTTGACAAGAAAAGTGCCAGGATAAGAATACAGGAGCTGCTGGAGTTTGTATCCCTTAAAGAAGTTGCAAAGAAGAAGATAAAAACTTATTCAGGAGGGATGAAACAGAGGCTTGGAATTGCACAGGCACTTATAAATAATCCTAAAATACTGATACTGGATGAACCAACTGCAGGGCTTGACCCAAAGGAGAGAGTACGTTTTAGAAATGTGATAGAAAATATTGGCAAAGAAAGTATTGTAGTTTTATCTACACATATTATATCTGATATTGAACATATAGCGGACAATGTTCTTTTTATGAAAGACGGAAAGCTTATATTTAATTCACCAAGAGAAGATATAAAAGAAAATCTGGAAGAATTTTACATTAAAGAATTTGAATAGGAGGCAGCAGATATGATAAATCTTATAGGATTTGAATTAAAAAAGATTATGAAGAAAAAGATTGTGTGGATAACAATAGTTATATTTTTGTTATTGCAGCTTATGCAGACTTGCATGGCATATTTTATCTCTTCCAGATATATAGATGGAAAATTTTTTGAAACAAAAGCAGACTTGCGTAAAATTGAAAGAAAGTATGCACAGGCTTTATCAGAAAGAAAAATTGATGATAATCTTCTTGCAGAGCTTGCAAACACATATAAATATAAACCAGACTCTTTTGAAAAAGCACAGAGTTATGAATATCTGTCGTCAGACGATTACCAGAATAAAGTAAGGCCTTATGAGGCTGTTGATAAACTGGTACAGGAGATGAGTGGCATTAAAAACGCTGGAATTAACGGATACAGTAATGTCCTTGATATCACACAGGACAAGTTATATAAGACCAGAAGAAGCGGTGTGGAGGCATTATGGAAGATGTATCATCTTTCAGATGCTGAGATTAAATACTGGACTGAAAAAGAGAAAAAGCTTCCAGAGGTTTTTACTTATAAGTATGGAGGTGCTTATACAGAGCTTATTGATATGGGAGGCTGCTATTTTATTTTTATGCTTATGATTTTCTTTATAGCTATCTGTATGGAGGGCGTATTTATAGATGAGCATTTAAGAAAAACAGACCAGCTTATACTGTGTACACGGTATGGTAGAAAAGAAAGTTATGCTGCTAAAATAGCCGCCGGGTGTATAGTTACGGCATGTGTAACTCTTCTCTACTGGATGGTTACAGTTATAGCTTATGCTGGTATATATGGTACAGGTGATTTTTCTGCATCGGTACAGGTAGCTTATTATTCATTTTTTTCAGAAACCCGTCCAGTTGGGCAGATTTTCCTTATAATGACAGGTATACTTTTCCTGTCATCAATAGTTTTATGCATAATAACAATGGCACTTTCTGAACTTATCAATAACAATATTGGCACGATGGCAGTAATAATTGCATTTTCATTCTTTATTGCACGTCTGGTACAGATGCCTTCAGATTATAAATTACTTGGGAAAATATGGAACTTGGTTTTTCCTATAAATATACTAAAGGCTGATGAGGGGTTCTTTGATGTGCGGCTCTGGAATATATTTGGAATCCATCTGACACAGTGGCAGCTTGCACCATTTGTATATATTATAGCAGGCATAGTATTTTTCTTTCTTGGAAAAAGGAAATATTGCCAATATCAGGCGGGTGGAAGATAAACTATACAGTTTTTGCCATAAATACATTGACATTTAGTCTAAAAGCCTTATACTTAATACTATCAGGAATACCAAAGATATTCCTGTATCTGTATGCCATAATCCGGCAGGATTGCAGGAATTGCGTAGTATAATTTGTGGGCAGGATATTTTTTGTCCCAACAGCATTACATATTATGGGCAGATATCAAAAATTAAGGAGGGCTACTATTATGTGGGCATATGAAAGTGTATTTTACCAGATTTATCCATTGGGGTTCTGTGGAGCGCCATTTGAAAATGACGGAAAACAGGAGGACAGGATATTAAAAGTGATTGACTGGATTCCGCATATTAAAAATCTGGGAGCTAATGCTATTTACTTTTCACCGTTATTTGAATCTGATACACATGGATATAATACAAGGGATTATACTAAAATTGACTGCCGTCTTGGAAGTAATGAAGATTTTAAAAAGGTATGTGATGAACTCCATAAGGCAGATATCAAAGTGGTACTGGATGGGGTATTTAATCATGTAGGCAGGGGATTCTGGGCGTTCCAGGATGTGTTAAAGAACCGTGAAAGTTCAAAATACCGTGACTGGTTTAATATAAATTTTGGTGGAAATTCAAATTATAATGATAACCTCTGGTATGAAGGCTGGGAGGGAAACTACGATTTAGTTAAACTTAACCTTAAAAACCCGGAAGTGGCCAGCCATATATTTTCAGCAGTTAAAGGATGGGTTGAAGAATTTGGCATTGATGGCCTGCGGCTGGATGTTGCATACTGCCTTGACCGTGATTTTTTAAGAAACCTGCGCAAGTTTACAGATTCTTTAAAAGAGGAATTTTTCCTTGTAGGAGAGGTTATCCATGGTGATTACAGCCAGTGGATGAATGATGAAATGTGCCATTCAGTAACTAATTATGAATGTTACAAGGGGCTGTTCTCAAGCTTTAATTCAATGAATATGTTTGAAATATGCCATTCACTGGCAAGGCAGTTTGGGCCAGAAGAATGGACACTATATAAAGGAAAGCATCTGTTGTCATTTGCAGATAACCATGATGTTACACGTGTTGCAAGTATTTTAGAGAATGAAAAGCATCTTCCGCTTATCTACGCAGTTTTATTTGGTATGCCAGGGATTCCTTGCGTATACTATGGAAGTGAGTGGGGAGCAAAAGCACACAAAAGCGAGGGAGACCCTGCACTCCGTGCAAGCTATGACAAGCCTGAATATGAGGAACTTGCCCAGTGGATTTCAAAGCTTGCAGAGGCGAAGAAAAACAGCAAAGCATTAAATTATGGTAATTACCGCAATGTTTTACTGACAAACCAGCAGTGTATCTTTGAACGTGTATATGATGGTGAGCGTGTACTTGTCGCAATCAATGCATCTGATGAGCCATATACTGCACATTTTGATGCGGGATGTGGCATGGCAGAAGACCTTATTAGTGGAAAAACACATGATTTTGGCGGTGGAAGTGAATTAAAGCCATATTCTGCGGCATACTGGAAGATGGAAAAGTAAGCCAGAAGCGCTATTATATATTGTAAACCAAATATACTGGCAGCAGGACAGATATTTACAATCCGCCCTGCTGCCAGTATTATATTAGTCCAGCACTTCATCTGTATCAGGAACAGTCCAGTGTTTATTACACCAGAACAGGAAATTAATCCTAAGCAGTAAAATGCTGCCGCTTTCTGTAATAGTGCCTGTTTCACTGTTTTTATTGCCGTTATAAGCTGTAGCATATTTATTATACTTCCATGCTGGTATGATTCTGGCAAGTTTTAACTGGCAGAGTATTGCAATAAGTGGCTGGTAATCCTTAAGTTTATCCAGATTTGTATAAAGCATATATTTTTTACCCAGCTTATTTGGCACTGCTTCAAAAAGGCTTATAAAACTTGCGAGGCGTCTGAGCTGTTCTTCTTTTAATTCTTTACTGTCAGGCATTGTCCTGCCATCCTGCATATTTATGCTAAGTGACAGGGCAGATGTAATATTTTCCTCAAATACTTTTTCATCGCTTAGTATTTTAATATACTGGCGCAGCTTTAACACCTTAAAAGGCGGGCAGAACATCACTGCAAAAAGCAGTGAAAGAACATCTGTAAGTACTGCAATCAGAAGACAGGAAAATGCAATGCCACTGGTTTCTGGCTGTGTAAGCCTTAAAACTGGTATTACATATATATCTTCAAGTGGATAGTCTTTTTCTTTAAATTGTGTCCTGCTCCCCGCAATTATACAGGTTTTATTTAATTCTGCAAGCCCGCTGCTTAACTCCTGCAGTAATATATTTTTACATTCAGAAGGGCTGGCAGTGGCAATACCGTCAAATTCTGCCAATAAAGTTTCCTTTTTACTTTTATGAAGTTCCATACAGGATATTATATTTTTGGCATTAAAACTCTTGCCAGAAGAACTGTACTGGTTTGCAAGTTCTGCAAACTTTGAAATATTGGTTTTAAGGGATGCAGAGGCACTGTTTCCTGAGGACACCATTTTTGCAAGCTTTGAATTTATCTTTTCTATATTGGCAGGAACAGTTCCAGATGCAGAAAGCCCACAGTCTGCGGCAAGTGCTTTGCATGACTGTTTTAATGCCCTAAGCTTTCCATTTACTGAAGAAAGCTTATTTATGACTGCAGGCCTGTCTTTATAGCCGTATTTTTTTAAAATGCTTTTTGTTTTTTTGCTTATCTCAGAGGAACTTCCTGTTGATGCCTGGTTTATATAATTTCTGTAAGCAGCAGCATAATCCTCATAATCATTAAAACTGCTTCTTTCAGGAGCTGGCATAGAAGATGAGTATACAGCAGTAACAGCATCCAGCTCTTTTAATATGGCATCCAGTTCCTTTTTCTGCATTTTGAGTGATGTATAACTGCCTGAAATTGCAGAAGCAGCATTTTTAAGTATCTTGTCCGCCCTGTTATCTGCACTATTTATAATATTTTTATAACTGGCATCCAGTTCTTCTTTATATGAATTATAAGTCTGCCTGTAATAATTAAGCGGTGAATTTACATTATTATAAATTCCGGTATATGAAAAATACGAGGAACATATAATAGCAAGGGCAAGGGCTGCCACTTTTGTAAGACCAGCACGGTAACTTACTGAATTTTCCAGAAAGTATACAACGCCCTGTACTGCCATTGCAAAAAGCAGCGGTGAAAGAAAGAATATTTCTTTAAAGTAGTAAGAAGCCCCCTGGTATGTTGTAACAAATGAAATAATCTGTAGAAACAGTGAAACAAGTGCTGATACATAAATTAATTTTTTATCTTTAAAAATACTAAGCATTATTTGCCGCCTTTCTTAATTCATCTGCAACTGTTTCTGGAATAACCGGAAACGTTATCATAGCATTAAACTGGTCACCATCTATATCAATGTCAAATGTGCCCCCACATGCGATTGTAAACCCCTGTGCTATGGAAAGCCCAAGCCCGTTGCCTTCTGAGTTTCTTGATTTGTCACCACGGAAGAAACGTTCCATAACATCTTCTTTTGTAAAGTCCATTTCATAATTTGCAGTATTAGTAACTTTAACTGTTGCTTTTTCACCAGCAGTAATTTCCTGTATATATATGCGTGTCCCTTTAAGGGAGAATTTTAATGCATTATCAATAAGATTTTGCATTATGCGGTATATCCTGTCACCATCAGAAGAGATAAATACATCTGTATCTGCGGTCTTTACCCTTACATCCATGCCAGCCGTCTTAAACTTGTCCCCTAAGTCAGCAGTTGTCTGTATAATAAGTTTATTAAGGTTAAGAACTGCATTGTCAACTTTTATTTCCCCGCTTGTAGTCATTGCCAGTTCAAACACATCATTGACAATATGCTTTAACCTGTCTGCTTTTTTAGAAAGGATATTTACATAATCTTTTGCTTCAGATGGCAGTGATTCATCACGGTTTAATAAATCAATATAGCTTATAATTGATGTAAGCGGAGTTTTTAAATCATGTGAAACATTTGTTACAAGCTCAACTTTAGTACGCTCCATTTTAACTTTATCTTCCATATTCTTTTCAAATATAGCGCCTATCTGTGCGAGCATATCTATATCTTTTTCAAATGCAGTTCCTTTGCAGGCATCAGCATCTATCTGGTAACAGCCAGAGTACATCTTTTTAATCTGTTGTTCAATAACATTAAAAGAACTAAGCAGTTTTTGTGCATGGTAATGGTAGAATATAAATATAGCTATATAAACAATAATAACCAGAATAGCACTATTTGTTAAAACAACTTTATAACACAGTGCATATGCAATCCACAAAGCTGCTGTAATTACAAGCAGCAATGCAATATAGCGGAACAGAAACTTTTCAACAATTGATGCACCATATATATTAAACCTTCTTCCTGTTATAATATCAAAAGCCCATATTAAAGGCTTTTTTAAAACTGTAAGTTTCTTTAATGCAGAGTATATTTTGCTTTTATTTCTTTTTATAAGCCTGGCAATTTTTGCTGCAAAAGATGAACTAAACAGTGTTTTATGTTTAACGGCATATAATAGCGCAGGCAGTTCATAACAGAGGTACAACATAAGTATAAAAGCAGGTATTAGAAAAAATAAAAACAAGGATTTTTCTGATAAAAGCTTGAATATTGCCACAGACATTAATACTATTATTAAATCCCAGCACTTTGGCGTATTTTTCAGGTATCCGCAATTATTGCCATTACTATGGTAACGGTATCTGGCAGTTATATATAAAATTATATAAAAAACAGCTAATATTAAAACTACAGCTAGTATATCTGCAACAATATGCAATTTATACCAGCCATTTTCCATATTGGAAATATATCTGTCAGGATATGAGATAATAACAAGGATATCTGTCAGGCTTTTATTATAATCTGATAAATCATTAAAACTAATTGCATGATTGATATAATTGCCATATGAAACAATATCCTGATGTCTGATAATATAAGTATTCCTGTTCTTTGTAATATCTTCCTGGTAAAAAAGAAAAGACGGTTCAGTGTCATAATACTGGCTGTTTTCTGAAAGCAGTCCAGAGCCATTATTTTTTAATGTTGTATATAAATCATTAAATACTTCATACTGGCCATAAGTATCTGCCCGGAAACTGCTATTTGTATAGTATGAATTGTAGTGTGCAAAGAAGTATGTGTACTTTGCCTCTTTTAAATTAACTGGCACATTTTTATTATAAAACTTTATTCCTAAATCATCAAATGTTCCCTCATAAGTTCCAGAACCTGCCCTGCCCCGGTTTTCTTCCTGTTGTTTTATCAGGTTGTTTAAATCACTGGCAATTTCTTTCTTGTGCGTTTCTGATTCACAATATTTTTTACTTGTAAACAGGTCAGATATTGTTACCGTCTGTGCAATATCAAAAGCTAATCCGGCAATTATACAGACACTAATAACAGACAGTATAAATATAGTTTTAGCTGTGTTTTTCAATTTTGTATCCAATTCCCCACACCACCTTTAAATATTTTGGTTCTCCCGGGTTTATCTCAATCTTTTCCCTTATACGCCGTATATGTACCATAACAGTATTTTCAACACTATAGGCGGTTTCATTCCAGATATGTTCATATATTTCCTCTGCTGAAAATACCCTGCCGATATTGTGCATCAGGTAATCCATGATTTTGTACTCTTTAGGCGTAAGCTTTATAGACAAGCCATCAGCATAAAGCTGTTTTTCACCAGTATTTAGTACAAGCCTTCCATTTTTTATAATTTCATTAACACTGTCCTGGGAACTGCCAAAATCCCCAAGGGTCATATAGCGCCTCGTCTGGGAACGCACCCGTGCCAGAAGCTCGTCAGGAGAGTACGGCTTGGCAATATAATCGTCAGCCCCTATATCCAGCCCAAGTATAATATCACTTTTTTCTGTTTTAGCTGAAAGTATAATAACAGGAATATTCTTTTCCTGTCTTATTTTCATAGTAGTAGTAAGTCCATCCTGTTTAGGCATCATTATATCAAGAATAATAAGATGTATCTCTTCCTTATTCAAAATTTCCAGTGCCTCAAGCCCATTATAAGCTTTTCTGGTTATATAATTTTCACGTTCAAGGAGTTTACACACTGCATCAGTTATCTCTTTTTCGTCATCTGCCACAAGAATTGTTATGCCATCCATAATCTGCCTCCTTTCTGCATTAGTATTTATTGTAATATAAAAAACTGACATTTTACTGATATATTTCTTTCAATTTTCTTAAAATTTTATTGGATTATCTGAATCAGACAGATTATAATATAATTGGGACATATGTTTAAACTGCTCCATTTTTGTTAGTATGTATACTTTTTAAAAAATGGAGCAGTTGGAATTTTATGCATATTTAATTTGTATTTGCAGTTATTTTTTTACATGAAACATGTTCATTATTATAGTAAATATTTAATATCTTATTTTGTCTGGCTACGAGCAGTACATAATTTTCTGCTGGTTTTCCTATATCAGATATATTTATGTTTATATTGTCTTTGTCTGCACTTATCTCAGGCTGGAAAGCATAATCACGTGGCAGTCCATTATAATAAATATACTGGCAGTTATTTTCACTAATGATATACCACTTATTAGATCTGCAGGACTTTATTAACTTTGCAACACTTCCAGGAACTTCCTTTTTTGACATGCGTGAAACTTTGACATATGGCTTTGCACTTTTTCTATTATTTGTAATATCAGCTATCATATAACCGGAGCCTGTTTTAATATCCATATCATTAAGTATAACTGCAGCTTCTTTCTTTGTTATATATCCAGTCCTGGCTATAGAATTGTCTTTTGCACGTCTGACATACAAGTCTTTGGTTCCTTTTTCGTCATAATTGAAACATACAAAAGAGCCATCATCTCTCAAATCCATAAATATGCGGACACGTTTTTCTTTATAATAATATGCCCCATTTTTCTTCGTAATCCCATGCTTTGCGTATTCTTTTTTATGTTTTGCATATTCTTTTTTAGCACTGCTGCTGACAGTTGCAGGAGTTTTATATATACTTAGGCTGGCAGCACTTGCACAGAGTAAAATTGTAAGTACATATGTACATATTTTAGCCAGTCTTGATTTTTCTTTGTATTTCATAATCGATTCCAGCCTTCCTTTTAGTAATTCTTTACTATCATTTAAATTAACAGATGTGGGAATATTTTTATATGGGCCTCCTGTCCTTACGGCATACAACAGATTGTCACCATACTCCCTTTTTTCCGTATCATTAAGTTTTTTAATCACCATTTCATCACATGAAAGCTCACATGTCTGGCTAATTCTGCGCTCCATAATATATACAAACGGATTAAACCAATGCAGGCATAAAGTTATCTGCACAAGCCATTTATAAAATATGTCCATCCGCTTATAGTGCACCAGTTCGTGAAGTACTGTATAATGAAAACTTTTACCGGATAAAAGAACAGATGGTGTAAGTACAATACGTGGGTGAAAAAAGCCTATAATCATGGAGGAGGAGATAACATCACTGACATAAAGCCTGATAGTACCTCTTATATTGTTTTGTTCCATAATGTGTCCAAAGTGTTCTAGCAATATCAAATCATTTACTTCAACACTGTTTGCACAGATATGCTTTACAAAGCTCTGGTAAATAGTAACCTTACGTGTAAAAAGAAACAACACAACAGCCAGCCAGATAATATGGATATTTTTTATAACAGGACTGGCAGCATCCAGTATATGTTGTGCAAACTGCATAAAACGTGTTATAGGATGTTGTAAACCACTATAGATGGCATCTGGCAGTGGCTTATCTATATTTATATTCGTATTGGTATCTGCCACCACCATGCTATTATCCAGTCCTGTTTTTTGAATTACTTCTTCTACATGGCTTATGCCGGGTGTCCATGGAAGCAGCATCCGTATAATTACTACAAGCCATATGTAATACTGCCAGCGTTTACTTAATCTGTTCTTATACAAATGATACAGAAGCAGCAGGATAAAAATTAATATTGTTCCTGCCAGTGAAAGCGATAACAGTGTTTTAAACATTTCATTCATTTTTTATACCACCACCCTGCCAATAGTTTTTTAAATCTTCATAATCATCAGCAGACAGCCACTCATTTTGTATCAACATGGACACAAGCCCTTTTGCATCTCTATCATAAACTTTGCCAAGAAAAGTCTCTGTCTGTGCTGCCTGATATCCAGTTTCCGAAACAACCGCTATGTACTTGTTGCGGTGTCCAATTTTACTTTTTTTTAACAGCCCTTTTTCAGTCAGCCTGGAAAGCAGTGTTATAATTGTATTCTTTGTCCAGTCCATTCCTTTAGCCGACAGTGCTGCTGTAATCTCAGCATATAGTGCAGTACCACCATTGCCCCAGATAACTTTCATCAGTTCTAATTCATAATCAGATATTTGCTGCATTATGTGACCTCCAATTTAACATTTTTTTATGTTATACTATAGACTAGAAGCTTTAGAGTATATGGCTCTGGCGGGTTCAAAATTTTTCCAGCCGGGAGCCGCTTGCGCTTAGATGAGGCACG
>DKXQ01000013.1:3017-3284 GCA_002493085.1 Lachnoclostridium sp. UBA7122 | reverse complement strand
TATCTATAAAACTATGCAATGATGCATAAAGTCTTAAAATACAGAGTTTAAACGTTAGAAGTTCTTACAGTTAATACAATTATCTTTTATAAGGATATTTGAACAATTAACAGATAATATACTTTCTGCTTCATTTTTAATAAAATCTGAAATATAGTTAGTGACATGGCTACTCCCAAGACTGTCAAAAAACGCCTCTTTTTATTTTTTAGCCGCATTATCTGGTTGTTTTTTTCTGACAACAGTACAAAGAGTAAATTCTCTGGC
>DKXQ01000013.1:0-2755 GCA_002493085.1 Lachnoclostridium sp. UBA7122 | reverse complement strand
ATTTTTCCAAAAGGCAGTATATAAAGCCGCTGGTGCTTAAATCTGGTCTTGTCAGATTTTATGCACCACTGCGTGCTTTGTTTAAGCGGGAGCGGCTGCTGGCTGGAAAAATCTTGAACCTGCCAGAGCCGTATAACCTGCCAGAGCCATATGACTTTCCGCTGCCATAACATTACCAAAATATAAATGAACCATATCCAAAGTTATGACAATGTACAGATGTAAGGGCAATCCAATGGAAATGACGTCATATACCGGAGGGCAAACTAATGAGTATAACAGAGCTGGAAAAATGCATTAATATGTATGGAAATGACATTTATGCATTTTGTCTGCATCTGGTTTATAACCAGCATGAGGCGGAAGAACTGTACCAGGATACCTTTCTTAAGGCGATGGAACTTCTTGATGGGATAGAGGCTGGAAGCAATCCTAAAAGCTATTTACTGTCTATAACTATAAGGCTGTGGAAGAACCGTAAAAGGAAATATGCATGGCGCAGGCGTATAGCAGGGATTGAAAGCCTGGCAGAAGATGGAGAAGAAGCAGACATTGGCAGCGGATATTCACTGGAAGAGGAAGTATTAAGGAAAGAACAGGCCAGGCAGCTCCGGCGTGCAGTTAGTGCGCTGGATGAAAAATACCGGCTTCCAGTGTATCTGTATTATATGGAAGATATGGCTGTATCTGAAATTGCAGGAATACTAAAAATCCCAAAAGGAACTGTGAAAAGCAGGCTGTATAAGGCAAGGGAGATTTTAAAAGAAAAGCTTGCAGCAGATGAATAGCCTTTTATTATTTCAGAAACGGAGTGTATTATGGAGGACAGGATTGATGATTTATTAAGAGAAGCCCTTACCCCGTCTAAAAAGCCAGATGCGAAGCTTAACCGCAGTATTTTAGATAGAGCAGGGGAGAGAAATAATATGAAAAAACCATTTTATAAAACTTTACCAGTTGTAGCAGCTTTAAGCATAGCAGTGCTTGCAACGGGCAGCCTGACAGCATATGGTGCATGGAAATACCTTGGCACAGAACAGGTAGCCCAGAAGCTGGGTGATGAAAAGTTAGCAGATGTCTTTAAAGGAGATGATGCAGTTTCTATTAATGAAAGCCAGGTGTATGGAGGCTACAAAATTACCCTTATGGGAACAGTATCAGGAGATAATATAAGTGAACATCTGGTTAAAAATAATGGAGAAGTCTATACAGACAGGACATATTCAGTTGTTGCTATTGAAAAAGAAGACGGTTCTCCTATGCCAGATACATCAGATGAGGACTACGACAATAATTTTCTTGTAAGTCCGTTTATTAAAGGTGAGGACCCGGCATTTTTAAATATTTACTATATGGACGGAGGCTATTCTGCAACTGTTAAAGACGGGGTAGAATACCGGCTTGTAGACCACAGCAATATTGAGGCATTTGCAGACAGGGGAGTGTATATCGGAGTGCTTAATGATGTTTTTTATGACAGGGATGCCTATAAATTTGACAAAAAGACAGGGGAAATCACCCGCAATGAAAACTATAATGGTGTCAATGCACTTTTTAAACTGCCGCTTGATAAGTCAAAGGCGGATGAAGCAAAAGCTAAAGAGCTGCTTGCCGGCTGGTATGCTGATAATGAAGATACTGAAGAAGGAAGTACAGGTACAGCAACAGAAGATAAAGACTGGAACTGGGAGAATCTTAAAAAAGATGTAAAATTAATTAAAGGATCTGTTAAAGAATACCCATTATCAAAATCCCATGCTCTTATAACATACAAACCAGACGTAAAGTGGAAAGGCAATTCTATTGGTTCTGCAGAATTAAATCTGGACTATTTATTTGGTAAAAATGAATATGGGCATAAAGTAGTATGCAGTTCAAGTAGTGGAAAAGATACAATTTACACAGTGGCATATAGAGAGAATAAAGATTCTGTAATTACTATTGCATCATACCATAATTAATTAAGACAGGGCAGATACCAGATTTAGAGTATCTGCCTTGTGGTTTTACTATAATTTTATGTCTTTTAAGAGTTTAGCAAACGGGCTTTCATCTGCTGTTTCACTATCAGCACGGTACTTGTCTGGTATTTCGTACTGGCTGTCCCCGTTGCCTGTTTCATCTTCCATAACAGCTTTTATGCTTAGTGATATCCTGTCACCTTCGGTTTTAACTATTTTAGCTTTTACAGAGTCACCAAGTTTTAATATTTCCTTAGGTGATTTTATAAATTTACTTGTTATCTGTGATATATGGCAAAGCCCTGTAAGCCCTTCTCCGATATTAATAAATGCGCCATATGGTTCAATTCTTTCCACAGTGCCTTCTACTATGGAATTAACTGTAAGGCGGCCTATCTGCTGTGTTTTTTCTTCAAGTGCACGTTCTTTTTCAATTTCTTTTGCTGAGAGCACAAGCTTTTGTTCACGTTGGTTTACAGTTATAATTACAGCGTCAACAGTCATGCCAATATAGCTTTCTGTATCTTCTACATACTGGAGCGCAAGTTGTGATGAAGGGATAAATGCACGGATTCCCTTTACATATCCAACAACGCCAGAAGGAACAGATTCAGTTATTTTTACTTTAAATACAGTTCTGTTATTATAATCAGCTTTTAGTTTATCCCAGGCAAGTATGTCATTAGCTTCTTTTAAAGAAAGAAGTACATTGCCACTCTGGTTTTCAGGTTCAATAACCATTACTTTTAAAACATCGCCAATATTAATATCTGTTTTAATTTCCAAGCGCAGGG
>DKXQ01000001.1 GCA_002493085.1 Lachnoclostridium sp. UBA7122 | reverse complement strand
TTGATTTTTGGTATAAATTTTTCTCTTTTTCGCTGCATAGGCTTTTTTTCTCTTTGCCTACCTTTCGTAATACAAGATTTCCATCGAATCCATTCCAATATCCTTTAACTTTAATTTCTGTGCCATAATTAAATCCTCCTCTTATTTATTTTTTCTTTCTTTTAAAATGAATGATGCTCTAAATCAAAATATCGCATAACAGCATGGAACTATCATCATGGTGGTGGTCTTGCAATGTATTCTGGAAAGAAGGGTTGGAATTTATTTTTTTGATAATATTTTTTGAAATTTTCTTTTCGTTCCGAAAAAATATACCATATTAAATGTGAATTAAGTAGCTGTGCCATCTAATTGGCGATACAAAAAGAAACAGGGGGATAATATTATGGATTTAATAACTCAGGAGCAATTTAATGAAATTGTGGAGGTAATATCGAAGTACTATTGTCATTGCTCGGGTGCATATTGTTCAGAGACCGATTGTGATATACAGGATATTTACGAAATCTTAAACAGGCATATAGAAAAAGATTATGTAAATGAAGAGGAGGAGAAGCTTCCATTTACTCTGGAGGAAGATGATGAACTGCTATAGAGATTTTTATTTTTCTCAAAAAGTCATATTTTTAATGAATAAAGAATTTCAAAAATAGGAGGTATTTTTTATGTGCAAATATGGTGATATTTATATTGCTGATAAGAATACGACATGTAATTTACAAAGTGAAAAACAGACTATTTTGGTAGTTTCAAATGATAAAGTTAACAAGGGTTCACCATTGATCACTGTTCTACCAATAGCTGATGCAGAAAAACAGAACAAACTACTGAGTTGTATATTCATTGACAGTTATGGGATGTCTGAGAAAAACATTGCAGTAGTTGGGCAAATGACCACCCTAAATAAGGATCAGCTTTTAGTAAAAGTTGGCAGTATCCGAGGGACTGCTTATGCCAAGCAAGTAAAGCAAGAAATTAAATCATATTTAGGATTGTGATAGATAGGACAGCCAATATAAAACCGAATAATGTTATATGTATTCGGGAAGTCCTGGCAATTATCTGTCAGGACTTTTTAGCAAAAACTATTTTTAACATATTCCTGTACTGCTTTTAGCAGCAGTGGTAGTATTTTTCCTTTTTTGTCGTTTTTTTACTATAGTCGGTTGCTTCGTTTCAATACATTTATCAGTAATGATACATTTTGATATAGTATCTTTTTTGTCTGGAAGGTTATACATAATATCTAACATTATATTTTCTAAAATGCTTCTTAACCCCCTGGCACCAGTTTTACTTGAAATGGCTTCTTTTGCAATTTTTACAAGAGAATCTTTGGTAAATTCTAATTTTACACCATCTTTTTCAAACAACATTTTGTACTCCTTCGTGATTGCATCATCTGGAACAGTCAGAACCCGAACCAGATCGTTTTCTGAAAGTTCCTCAAGTGAACAAAGCACAGGAAGCCTGCCTGCTAACTCAGGCATCAAGCCAAATTTAACAAGTGCTTCATGTGACAGTTTAGAAGCTTTTCCATCAGGCATTTCAGCATCTGTATTATTGAAACCTATCGTTTTCTTAGTTGAAGAGTTATCAAATAAACCCTCGAAAGCTCCACCACAAATGAACAGTACATTTGTGGTATCAAATAGTATAGTTTCACTTTGTGGAGTTTTTCTTTCTAAATTAGCAGGTATAGATATCTCAGCACCTTCAATTAATTTTAACAAGGCAGCTTGCACTCCTTCTCCAGAAACATCTCTTGTGTGGCTTCTGCCTTTGCCTGTTCTTGCTATTTTATCTATTTCATCAATGTAAACAATTCCTTTTTGTGCCAGTTCAACATTACCATCAGCCATCTGTAATAATCTTTGCAGACATATTTCAACATCTTCTCCCACATAGCCTGCCTGTGTCATACTTGTAGCATCTACAACAGCAAATGGAACATTTAATATATTTGCAACTGTTTTTGCTAATAGTGTTTTTCCACATCCAGTAGGTCCTGCCAGTAAAATATTAGATTTCTTAATCAAACCAGTTTTATCGTGAAGTCGTTTATTATGGTTATATAGTGCAACTGATAAAATCTTTTTAGCTCTTTCCTGCCCGATGATAAATCTGTCCAATTCTTCATGGATTTCGCTCGGTTTTAGATTAAACACAGTGTTGTTCCATTTAGACTTGTATGAATGTAAGCCTGTAGATATGTAGATTTGTAAATAATCAGATAGAATTGTAATTCTTTTTACTGGTAGTCTTGCAAACAGATAATCATGCAGACATGTCTACATGTGGTATTTTATAAATATTAATAGTTGTTGTAAAAAACTAAGGATAGAATCCTGCTGCCCCTGTGTGTATCCTATCCTTCTTCTAATTTTCTTGAATATACATTAACTGTTTCTTTTGGAATATGCATTCAAACCACAGATATCCAGTATTCCTGTTTTTGCCTGCAAACAAAAAAGGCTGTTCCATTATTTCTTTGTATTTTTCTGCTGCATCATATATGTATTCTAACAATTTTGCATCAGGTACTTTAGGCTGGATTATCATTTTAATGCCTCCAAACAAAAGAGGCCCTGTTTGCACAAGACCTCAAAATTTGCATATAAATTAGCTGATTTATTTAGGTGCCTGCCACCCAGTTTCTGACCTTCCATCAGGCCGAGAAAGCAACTCTTTCTTAAAGTGTATGCAAGGTTTTTTCGTTGTCAGCCCAACGATGGTATGCTCCTTATACCATATACCTGCAAAAATGCAGAGAAGAGTTAAAATCTTCTGGCACTTATATTATATGTCTTTTTTCTAAAAAAATCAACTAAAAAGTTGGAAATTATAATAGTTTTTGTTTGATATGAAATTCGCCTTATTTCGTATCTCATAGATAAGGAAATTGTAAAGTATGTAACATTTCTGCACATACTACAAAAATATGTTTAGCAATCCAATACAGGAGTTTTCTACATCCATGCATAAATTCTGCATATATACTCAAAATCCATATATGGGGCTTTTAACAGCCTTAAAATGGTATATCTGCAATCTTTACTATGAAACCATCCATTTTTATATATATTCTGTATATATAAATGATGTATCCATATCATCTATATATCTATAGAAGAATGCCTACAGTAGATGGCAGTACAATAATCTTCATCATATACATGTATACCTTCCTAATAATATGTCCATATCAGCATCCATTCATCATTATTCCTAAGATTTGAGAATCTGTATCATCTGTATCTACACCAGCATCCACTCTTATATACATATTATATCTGTCAGAAGAAGATCCATCCCAATTTAGAAAAAATGCCTGCATAACAGAAAACAACAATCTTACATTCGTCCTTGCAGAAGCCTTGGGGCAGGCTAAAACCATTTGTTGTATACTTAAAGCCTGCCCCAAGGAATACCTATCAATATATACAGAGTAAACAGCAGAGCTGTTTCCACACAAAACCATAGACAAAAATGAAATATTGCCAAGATTCTCTAACATTGTAAAAAACTATATCTTGCAGGAAATCTTTCAGATATGATAGCCTATAATGCCATATAGTATATAGGGTTGGGCATTTGGACAGAAATCACAAAACTGCTCTACATCAGTAGACAAATTCAAAACCTAACTCCTCCTCTTTTTCATCCCCAAAAATAGCCAAATAAACTCATAATCTCTCCAATCTTTTTCTTAAATTCATCTAGCATTTTTTAGTTAAATGATTTGCATATTTTGGTGTACATCCTTCTAATCCTCTTCTTCCTTTCTTTTTTTGTAATACACTCTTCGGTGATTCATTGTTATGCACTATCTCTCTATCGTTCTTTTTGTTTTTGGATATTTTTTTGAAAATTTTTTATTTCCATACTTTTCCTTTGCTGTTTGTTCTTAAAATTTTCCAAAAACCCCATCAATATGGTATAATGGGAACTGGAATGGCAATGACATGAATTATAATCTGTTTAGAAAAACATTTTCTTATTGGATAAAAATGAAAAAAGGAGTGTTTGCTAAAAAGTAAACCTACTGAAGGAGGTAGTTAACATGGGTTTTACAGATGCATTATTATGGTGTTTGGAAACTGAAAGGAAAATGAATGACAGGAGTGGGATTTATGGTTTCACACAAAGGATTCTTGCATACAATTCCAACAGGATTGAGGGAAGTACATTAAATGAAGACCAGACAGCTGCACTGTTTGAGGAAGGTTTCCTGCCACCAACAGAGGATACCTATAAAGCTAAAGATATTGAGGAAATGAATGGACATTTCCTGATGTTTAACCATATGCTTGCAACTATTGAAGAACTTTTGTCAGAGGATCTGGTTAAAGCATTCCACTATGAACTGAAAGCTGGTGTGTTTGAAGACCGGGCGAATGGTTATGCAATTGGAGATTACAAAAAGAGGCCTAATTTCGTAGGAAACATAAAGACTGCAATGCCAGAGGATGTTGGAAAACAGATGTCTTCTTTAATAGGGTGGTATCATTCTGTCAGGGATAAAAATCTGGAAACAATAGCAGCATTACATGCAAAATATGAATCCATACATCCATTCCAGGATGGGAATGGCAGGACTGGAAGGATTATTATGTTTCGGGAATGCATAAAAAATAGCATCATACCATTCATTGTGCAAAACGATAACAGGGCAGTTTATATCACAGCATTAAGGCAGGCACAGACAGAAGAGGATTATACGAAGCTTGTGAAATATTTTGAGTCAGAACAGGCAGCCTACCAGAAACAGTGTGAACTTTTCTGTGTTGAAAAAAGGTATAAAGAGTGTGTATTAGATAAGGAGAACTAGAGAATTTAAACAGTTTTCCAGCATTTTTGCAAAATGAGAAACAATTATATAAAAGGCTCATACATTTCGGTGTGTGGGCTTTTTTGTTTTTCGGACTGTATGGAATGAAAAGGAGAAACAGCCCAGTTTGGAAGGTGTATTATGACAACAATAATGAAAAAATGAATGTAAACATGGAAAAACGATATGAAAATGGAGAAAATAAAGATAGGTTAATGAATGCGAAATATAAAGGTATGTTTTTACCTATATCAGTTATGTTGTCTGTTGTGTGGGATTAGATACTTTTTGATATTCAGATAATTGGTGTTATGAAAAAGCAGAATCCTTGTCCTCCTCTTTTTTAACCTGAACTTTAATACATTCATTTTTTTTGAGAAAAATGGAAGTTCTTAAGACA
>DKXQ01000259.1 GCA_002493085.1 Lachnoclostridium sp. UBA7122 | reverse complement strand
TTTATTAGAGAAATTGTTGCGTATTTTGTGGGCAGGAGATGTAGATGATGCAATAAAATATCTGCAAAATTTGTCGTCCGCTATAATAAAAAATGAAAAAAGGAGTAACATATGATTAATGAAATACAGGATGAGAGATACCATGTGGCTGATGAAGCCATCTATGATGCATTTTTTTTAGTCCTTAAAGAAAAAGATTTAGACAGAATAACTGTATCTGACATAATAAAAAGAGCTGGAATTGTCCGCAGTACATTCTACAACCACTACGAAAATATTCCAGCTCTTATAGCTGCTATTGAAGATAAAACTGTAAATGACATATTTTCTATTATGGAAACTTTTCATCCAAAAAGTGACTGGGATGTGTGTAAATCATATTTTCTGACAATATGTGAATACGCTATGACAAACCAGTTTTTAGCCAGCCTTCTAAAGAGCCCGGAATGTGGGACATTTATGGAAAAAACTCTAAATATGTTCCACAGTTACGTAAGAAATGTTATGCAGACAACAAACCCCTCCCGCCATAGCAAAGAGGAGTTTTCATATATGGTTGCCTGTACGATTGGAAGCACAATAGGGGTGCTTCACAAATGGGCGAATGAAAATTTTAAAGTTCCAGCAGAAGTCATCGCTGACATTCTGGCAAAGGCGTTTATATCAGGCATGCTCCCTTTTATGTCGTAGGGAGCGCCTCATCAATCATAGCCTCTTGTCTCTTTATCTTCTTTGTGGAACTTCTGATAAATGGATTTTTCCTTATAACAAGCCCTGTAATCTGGCGGTAAGTAGGCTGGTTTTTATTGTACTGGTCTAAAAACGCCTGAATCCCTGTCTGCACTGCCTCTTCGTCCAGTCCTTTAACCTGTATGACATCCTGGTCTGGATAAATCCTTGCGGTAAGCCCATTATCTTCACCTGTTACGATAACTTCGCCTACAAGCGGGTTTAATGCTAATTTATTTTCAATTTCTTCTGGTGAAATATTTTCTCCATTTGAAAGGATAATAAGGTTCTTTACACGTCCATTGATAAATAAGAAACCATCCTCATCAATATATCCTTTGTCTCCTGTATGAAGCCAGCCATCTTTAAGTGTTTCTGCTGTTTCTTCCGGCATTTTGTAGTATCCCTTCATAACGCTGCTGCCCTTTACAAGTATTTCACCATCTTTAAAGGAAACCTCAGCATTTGAAAGCGGTCTTCCAATAGAGCCTGCCTTGTGGTCTTCTGGTGTATTGGAACTGATAACTGGTGAACACTCTGACATCCCATATCCCTCAAAGATATCTACACCATATTCAGCAAATTTGTCAATATAATATGGGTCAAGGTGTGCCCCGCCAGAGAATATTATTTTCAGGTTTCCGCCAAATACATTGTCTGCCAGAACTTTTTTTGGTATAGCAGGGTCTGCACTGGCAAGCCTCTTATATATTGTTTCAATCATCATTGGCACCATAAGCATAACTTGTGGTTTAAATATGCCCATATTTCTGACCATATGCAAAAGCGAATCATTAATACATATGGTTGTGCCAAGTGAAAATCCTTTAAGCCAGTCCATAACCAGACAGAACGCATGGTGTATTGGAAGTACACTAAGCAGTATGCTTCCAGGCTCTGTTGTGTAATTAACAGATTCCACATTTGTTGCCAGATTGTTCTGTGTAAGCATAACTCCCTTACTTTTTCCTGTTGTTCCAGATGTGTAAATAATCGTTGTTATGTCTTCTGGTGACGGTTTGCCTGAATCTGTACTACTGTTCTTTCCAGATGTCTTTAACTCTGCAAGAGATGCCACTTTTGCATCATCAGCGCCAGCTTCTTCATCCTGTAATAACCAGACTTTCTTAAGCTTAGGGCATGATGCTAAAATTCCAGCCAGAAGTGATGTGTTTTTAGGACTTAAAAAAAGTGCCTCTGAATCCGAACGGTTTATAAGGTCTATAAGGTCTTCTTCTGGAAGCCCTGCATCAAGCGGTACTGCAACAGTACTGCCTGTAATAACTCCAAGATAGCTTTCAATCCACTCTACAGAACTTGTCCCGATAAGTGCAATATGTTTTTTATTAAAGCCCTCTGCAAACAGTCCTTTTCTTATTATTACAACATTTTCCATCAGCCCGCTGTAGCTTCTCTCAAGAATTTCTTTTTTCTGGAGCCACTTTACAGCTGTAATATCTGCAAATTTTTTTGCACTTTCTTCTAATATATCACGGATAAGCATAATACACCCCCCTATTGTAATTCTTCCAGTAATTCAAGAGCCTGTCCGATTGTAATAACTTTTAATGCATCCTGTTCATCAAGTTCTACATCAAAAGTGTCCTCAAGTTCTCCAAGAAAAGACATAAAGTCAAGTGAACTAAGCCCAAGGTCTTCACGGAACCGCATATCATTAGTCATATCTTCCGGCTTTACACTGCAATACTGTGCCACGATTTTTTTAAACTGCATTTCCTGTGTCATTATTTTATCCTCCATCAATAAATAGATTTTATCTGTTCTTTATTATTTTTTACACTTGTTCCATAATTTCGCCTAAAGTCATATCTGGTTCTGCAATTCCTTTAAAAAGAATACGCATCATATAGTAATATAAGAGTTCCATATCTTGTTCTGTTAAATGTGCTGTCTGGTAATGATATGAAAAATTCATTCCGCCATTTTCAGTATGGGATACTGTTAAATACATCTTTTTAGTGGCAGCGCCATTTGCAAACCACTTTGAATGTTGCCTGATATTAACAAGATGCGGGTTATCCATTTTAACCGGCATTGGCTGGTATGTGAGGTAACAGCTTTCATAAGTTGTATTTTCTGGAGTATTATAGCGCTTTCTCATCTCTTCCTCAATCAATGCAGGGTCATAATTGCTGTGCATGTAAATCCTGTTCTGCACATTTTGTATCTCATATGCAGCAGCTATAAATTCTGTGTCAGCAGAAATCACTGTCCTGCAAGGAAACATAATAGTCCTGCTGCCGCCTGATGTCCACTCGTCATGTGTTGAACGCCTTGAGATAAAGTTCTCAATCGTAATATCTTCCTGTCCATTATTAACCTTTGACAGATAAGTCCTGATTCCCAGTAACAAAAGATTTGTCATGGAAAGCTGGTGGTTCATGCAAAAGTCAATCAGGTTCTGTGTTGGTCCTGGCTCAAGGTAATAATCCTTTACTTCTACAAATAAATTATCAAGCTCTATATCAGCCGCCCTTAAGTTCTTATTGCCATGCAGCTTTCTTGCTTCTTCAAGTACAGAAGGGCCTTGTATATCAGAATAGAGCGGTTCGCCAAGCGCATCAAGCTGGTCATCCCAGAACTTCTTATCCTTTGCAAAACGTTTCTCATTATTTGCCCTTTTCAAATCGTTGGCAAGAACTTTTTCAAAATCTGCAAGGTCTTCAGGATATTCAGACTTAAATCTGAAATGTGTATAAAGCTGCATCACATCATTAATCATTACTACTATTCCGCAGGAATCGATTAATCTGTGGTCCATATGGATAAAAAAGCCATTAAAGCCTTCTGGAAGTTTTACCATAGTCACATCACATAATGGTATATCATCCCCATCAAATGTTTCATAAGCCCAATGCTGCATCAGGTTATCTGCGTCAGCCATGCTCATGCCAGATAAATCCTTAACAGGTATATCCCTGGTATCTCTTTTCATAATATACTGTTTTACATCACCATTTCCATCAGGCTTTGTAAAACGTATTCTCATACATCCATAACGTTCAAATTCTAACTGGATACACTTTTTTAATAAGCCAAAGTCCAGTGGTGACTGTAAAGATGCCACAACACTGACTCCTGAAACCTGTTGTGTCTTATATTTCTTAATCCAGTTATGGTGCATTTTCTGTGCTGCTGTTAAAGGATAATATTCCCTCATGTATAATCTCCTCCTATTTCTTTCCTCTTCTGGAAAGTTATCACATTTTATTCCTAATTTCTACCCCTTAGACGACTTAACAGACATTTTATCTAAAACTGACCAAGACTTATCAGACATTTTATAGAAAAGTGTACGATAAAACCATTTTAATCGTATTTTGTAAAAAATCCTAAAAGCTTTTTCCTGTAAAGTTCCGGGTCTGCATATGCACTGCAAAGGTGTCTTGCACCTGGCACAATTACCAGTTCTTTTGGTGCCTGGCATATGGAATAATTGTGTAGTGAATTCTTGTGGTCAACATAAGTATCTTCTTTGCCATGAAAAAATAAAACTGGTCTTTTGTTTATCTTCATGGCTTTTGCTGTATCTGCATCTTTCATGCGGAAACCAGCTAAAACTGCACAAAATAAATCCAGACGGAACAGCATAAGCCCTACCCATTTCAGGTGGAACCAGTTAGCAGCCATATCCTGCATCTGTCCTTTCATAGACCTGAAGCCACAGTCTGCAACCAGTCCTTTTACTTCATGCGGCAGCCTGTGCCCGGATGCCATAAGCACTGATGCTGCCCCCATGGACTCGCCATATAGGTATATAGGCAATTTTGCCCTGTTGTGTCTTGCAATATAATATGCCCATTTCTGTACATCATACTGCTCCATAGCCCCAAAAGTTATATAACTGCCTTTGCTTTCGCCACAGCACCGCTGGTCAATAAAAAGCAGATTGCAGTTATTCTCATGAAGAAAGCGTGCAGTATATGCAAAATCCCCAAAGCCGCTGCCCTTATATCCATGGCTTAACAATACAAATCTTTTAGGATTTTCTGCTGGTAAATAGCATGCATGTAAAGCCAGGCCATCAATGCTTTTTATATAGCAGTCCTGCATATGCTGCTGTCTGCACCATTCTTTGCCTTCCTCATATTCTTTCCCGAACTTATGCCTTGGATGGTTAATCTTAGTATGAGATAGTTCAAACCACTTTTTTTTAACCTGTCTTTTATGTTTTTTACAGCTGACTGTCATCTCAAAAAATGAAAAGCCAGCTGCCATAAATACACTGGCTGCCACAGAGGCAGTACCCAGTATTTTAATTACCTTATTTCCCATAACAATATATTTAACCTCTTTTTTCTTTTTTATACACCGCAAAGAACGTAAAGCACCCTGCATTTTTTGCAAGGTGCCTGTTTCCATTTTGTCATATGTTTAATCCAGATTTATATCATTGGCTGTAAGCCGTGCAGGACTGTCAAACTCTGGTCCGCTGTTGTACATCCCGCTGTTATATGTTCCACTGTTGTACATTCCACTGCTAAAAGCATCCTGTATGTACTCCTGACGGAGTGTAAACTTTGCTACAAGGTTCTTAAGCATAGCAGCCTGCCCTGAAAGCACCTGGCTGGCTGATGCGCTTTCCTCTGCGGTTGATGAATTAGTCTGCACCACACTGGAAATCTGGTCTACTCCCAATGTAACCTGTTCAACACTGTTTGCCTGCTCCTGTGCTGCATCTGCAATTTTTTCCACTTTGTCTGACGTATGATGCACAACGTCTACTACATTCACAAGAGCTTTTGCTGTAGAATCCGCAATCTGCTTTCCACGTGCCACAGCCTGTAGTGAACTTTCAATAAGCTCTGCAGTATTTTTAGATGCCTCTGAGCTCTTGCCAGCAAGCTCCCTTACTTCATCTGCAACTACGGCAAACCCCTTGCCTGCAGTACCTGCGCGGGATGCTTCAACAGCAGCATTAAGTGCCAGTATGTTCGTCTGGAAAGCTATGTCCTCAATAGTCTTAATAATTTTACCGATTTCATCAGATGTATTAGAAATTTCCTCCATAGCGGCAACCATATCTTTCATCTGCATATTGCACTTTTCAACTTCATGCCCGGCTGTGCCTGACTGGCTTCTTGCCTCTGATGCATTTTCTGCAGTTTCCCTGACCTGGTTAGAAATATCTGCAATAGTAGCAGCAAGCTCCTGTACAGCAGCCGCCTGTTGCGTAGCACCTTGTGACAGTGCCTGTGAACCATTAGATACCTGGTCTGAACCTGACGCAACCTGGTCAGCACTATTATTAATTCTGCCTAATGTAACACTTAGGTCACGGTTAAGCTTGCGTATGGATACAAGCAGGTTCTGGAAGTTTCCAACATAACGTTCCTCAGCCTCTGTACGTACATCAAAGTTGCCATTTGCCATTTCACTTAAGAGCCTTGATGCATCAGAAATAATATCATTCAGTATTCCAGTCATATTTCTGAACGCATTAGCCAGGCTGCCTAGTTCATCCTTTGACTGGTAATTGACAGTAATATCAAAATTCCCATCTACAATATTGTCCGCAGATTCTTTTAGTTCACGCAGCGGACGTGTAATCACCCCTGTAAGATAAGCCAGAAGAATTAAAGTAATTAATAATACGCCTATTGCTATTCCCATCTGTGCAATAACCATTCTGCGCTGCATAGTAGTTGTATTTTCATAATCTGCCTGTGCTTCTTCCTCCGATTCACTGCTAATCTGTATCAGTTTAGCAACAGCCTGGTCAACTAAAGGCTGGTACTCGTCAAGCAGTATAGCCTGTGCCTTTATCTTATCTTCATTTGCAGTATTTATAACTGTTTCCTGCATATCCAGAACATCTGACAAGTCATTAGAAAACGAATTTAACAATGCATGGTCGCCTTCAAAATTCTTATCAAGCCAGTCTGCATTTTCCTGAAGCAGTTTAATTTCCTGATTCAGGTTAGCCAGATATGTCTCTTTCTTGCCAGCTTCATCTTCAATTGTAATAAAAGCAAGGTTTTTTACAATAATCTGCATACTGCGGCGCATGCTCATGGATTTATTAGTAATCTGGTATCCGACTGTATAAAATTCTGAATATTGTTCTGCACTTTGCTTCATGCCTGTAATGGAAGTTGCTACAGTTGCACAAAACATTATTATGATAATCATAAATATTGCTAGTAATTTTGTCCTAATCTTTAAGTTTTTCATTTTCATCCCCTATTCTTTTATTTTATAAAACTTTTATGGCTCTTAAGCTATTTAATTATAATAGATTGCAGCTAATTTGTCTACTCCTATCGCAAATTTTCCACAGTGCCATAGTTACCTGTTACTATCCATCAATATAAGTATGGCAGTTCCAAGTTATCTGGCACTGGAAAAGAGGCTGCCACAAAAAGTGCAAGCCTCTTTTTTTGCTGGAACCAGTATTACAATGTTTTATGCTGCAATATACTTTCCAACTAACACATTATATTCATCTTTCCAGTCTGTAATCTGTAGTTTTAATGTCTTTGACAAATCCAGCGACAGTACTCCAAGGATTGATTTTGCATCAGAAAAATGCCAGTCACAGCAAAGAAGTACTTCGCCTTCAACAGTACACATATCATTGACAAATTGTTTTACTTTTTCTATTGAATCTAAAACTATACTAACTGATTTCATAAATATTACCTCCAACATTATAAAGTAAATTACATTTTACAACGCTGTGCAAAATCATCCTGGCTATATTTTTAATAAATCTGGAAATACCTTTAATGGATAAACAGTCTTTTCATATGACTCTGCCTCTCCGATGCCTGCACTGCTAAAACCACCAGCACTTGCTGCGTCAATACCTGCAACTGCATCTTCTACTACAAGACATTCCTCTGGTTTTAAGCCAAGATATTCTGCAGCTTTAAGGAATACTTCCGGGTGCGGTTTTGAATGTGTAATATTGGTTCCATCGCTTACTGCGTCAAAATAACCCTCAAGCCCTATCTGTTTTAAAATAAGCTTTGCGTTTTTACTTGAAGAACCTATTGCAAGTTTGTGCCCACCCGCCCTTAAACTGTCAAGAGTTTCTTTTACTTCACCAGATAAATCATCTGGTGTCATCTTAAGCAGCAGTTTTTTATATATTTCATTCTTTTTAGATGCAAGTGCTTCCTTTTCATCTGTACTGTATTCTTTCTCACTTCTTTCAAGAATAATATCAAGGCTTGCCATACGGCTTACACCACGCAGGCGGTTATTAATTTTTTCATCGAAGTAAACACCTATTTCATCTGCCATTTCTTTCCACGCAAGATAGTGATACTGGTCTGTAAAACAGATAACCCCATCCAAGTCAAAAATAACACCCCTGTAATCCATAACTCAGTCCTCCTTAATTCATCTTTATATAGTATAAACTTATCATAATTCGTATAAACACTATTGTCAACACAATGGATAATTAAGTTTTTGTAAATTTTATTAGAAAATTAATCACTTCCTCCCTGCAGTTCCATTTATGAAAAACGCACTTGAAATGTTTTTTCTAATTCGGACTTATATTCGGCAATGCGTTCCTGATTTTTCTTGTTATCTTTGCCTTTTTTAATCTCTATCCTTGTTTCCTCCTGCTGGTGTAAATCTGGGTTCCGTCTATAATAATCCACCAGTATTTTTCACGGATTCTGGCATTATTAAATGCTTTACACCTTATCAGACGGAAAACAAGCCTATTGATAATATTTTGAAGTTCTTGAGGATCTATTTTTTTAAGATAATTATTTATGGTTTCCCAATATGGAAGTTCTGTAAGTTCCTGTCCACATAAATATCCAATGTTTTGAATCATAATATCAGAATTAAATGATAGTGTAACTTTATCTGGGAAATTTCTGTAAAAAAATGGTAAATAGTGTACTTTTTTGTATTATAATATAAACTGAAAGTTTACTTTTTGTGTGTCTTTCAGTAAAAAACTACACAATATATCTACGTTTTCATATACTCAGATAAAGTTACACTATCGAATTAAATTCTTCACTTGTTTTTCTCATGCTGCTGATGTAAAATATAGAAGAAAGGATATGCGTCATGAGAATAATAACATTTGAATAGGTAATATAACTTTGATTTCTTGGATCTTTAGTTTTTTTAACAAATTTATCAGATCTGGGAAAAAATGTTTTATAACTTTAACCAGTCCAGTTGCAAGGTTATGCTCCAAGTGTTTACGTGATTCTCTTCGTGTTATTTTCTTTTTCATAAAT
This sequence comes from Lachnoclostridium sp. UBA7122, assembly GCA_002493085.1. GTDB lineage: Bacteria > Bacillota > Clostridia > Lachnospirales > Lachnospiraceae > Butyribacter. Next base: position 2,000 of record DKXQ01000259.1, on the reverse strand, counting down.
AAAACCTCCTTTTTTATGTATAAATGTGCGGAAAAATACTTTGTATCCTAATTATATTACCACACATTTAAGTATAAAGAGGAGGTTTTTTGCAAAAAAAAATTTAATCGTCAGAGCTGTACTTGACTAAGCACAATATTTATTGTACATCTTATAGCCTTGTGAAGTTTCAATATATTTAAAATACTTATTAACTGCTTTTACATCCCATTTGTGCTCTTTTTTCATTGCAGATGCATTTTTAAGCAAATATCTTGTATACACTTTTTTATTATTTATAAGATGCTTAAAAGGATTTTTATAATCTATAGATAATGGATCGTCAAATGTTACATCTATATATTTTATCTTGCCATTTATTTTAACAGCATTCCAACAATGACCTTGCCATTTTCCATCTCCCCTTACTGTTCCAGAAACCATTATAGATTTTAATCCAGATTTTAAGGCCATAATATTAAAAGCACTAGCATAACCTGTACATATAGCACGTTTTTTTACAATAGCTCCATATGCGGTGCGCATGTCTTCATCATCTTCATTAGGATTTTTAATAACTTTTCCGTCATAAGTAAAAGATGAAAATAAATTGGTATCATATGTACAGTTTTTTATTAAATAACTATGGATAGCTTTCACTTTTTGTATATCTGACATTCCCTTTTTGATTATCTTTTTTAAAGCTTTTTCTACCTCTTTTTTCAGTTTTTTGCCCTTTTTTCTATCTTCTTTAGTAAACAATATTCTGCCTTTTTCTAGCATATAATAATTCTCTTCTATATCTATAACTATTGAATCATAAGCAAAAGCCTCGCATAAAAAAAGCTCACAGTCATTATCACAACATGCCTCCATTACCTGTTCTAATGGAGTAATATAGGGATATGAGTAGAATTTGTTTATTATAATTTCATCCATACATTTTTTCATGCATTTTAATACATACTGATAGTATTCCTTGTTGCTTTTAACAATTTTCCCATACTCTGGCAAATGTAATGCATAATCCTCGTCATCATAATCATCCCTTATTTCCCGCCATTCAACTTTGCTAAAGTCAAGATATACGTCAACAGGCTTTTTAATGTCTTTTTTAATAAGACTTTTCTTTTCCATATCATATACTTGTACAGGAGAACCAGTTAAATACGCTCCATAATCATTGCGGGCTTTTTCCACTATATATTTATTAACATCATATAATACCTCTCCTACGTAGAAATTACTGGGATTATAACCCTTTATTATAATGCAAGGTAAATTTGACAAATCCCTATCTTCTTTATTATTAAGCATATGTACCATCTTGATTTCACCCTTATCTGTTATATCCTTTTTTGTATCATCATCATCATAATCGTCATCATAATAATCGTCATCATCATAATCATTTTTATCTTCATAGTCATATTTGCACAAAAAACCTATAAGTACATCATATAATTCCTGTCTTGTTGATACTTCTATAACTTCATCTTTTTCATATTGTGTTTTTGCAGATACGTTATCTTCGTTTGTATATATTAAAATGGTGATAAATAATGCAAATATTATAATTGCATATTTTACAATAGTTATTTTTTTCGTAGCAAATTAGCAAGGCAATCGACTCCCTTTAAGCCATAAATTGCCTTGCATCCTCCTTTCTAATCAGAACGGTTTATTTTACACGCATTCCATGAAAATATAATTTATCATTTTTTGTCCTTTTTGTAAAATCAATTTTGTTGTCATTAGCTAACCTATCGTGTTCACGATATCCATAACATAGGATACATAAATCTTTATAGTTTTTTGGATATGTTATAGTTACATTCTTAGTAATTTTTTTAGGGAAACTTACACTACTGCCATAACCATTAAATTTGCTTTTACCAGAACTCTTTCCTTTCTCTTTAATTTTTACATTATAACTGTTTTTTTTCTTTATTTCTTTACCTGAAACTTCAACATAATAATGCCTCCTTTTTTTGTTGTTATTTCTAAATAAAAGGATAGCA
>DKXQ01000088.1 GCA_002493085.1 Lachnoclostridium sp. UBA7122 | reverse complement strand
TTATTGCAATAAATATTATAAATATATATAATATTTTTAACAATATTTAATATATAAAAAGGAGGTATAGTGTTATGGCAACTATTATATCTGTAGCCCTCCAGAAAGGTGGTACAGGAAAAAGCACTACTGCACAGGCAATAGCCAGTATATTAGGATTCAGAAATAAAAAGGTGCTGCTTATTGATATGGACAGCCAGGGTAATGTTACATATGCTAGTGGGACAGATACCCCACAAAGGAGCATGGTTAATGTTTTGGAAGGAAACTGTACAGCCAGTGAAGCACTAAACAGGTGTAAGTATTATGACCTTCTTGCAGCAGACAGTTATCTTGCAAATGTAGAAATAGCAGAAGATATTGAACCAACATTGTTAAAAAATGCCATTAGTCCTGTTATTGGCAGCTATGATTTTATCATAATTGATACACCACCAGCATTAGGAAACCTTTCTTTTAATTCGCTTGTAGCCAGTAACTATGTACTAATACCGATAGAAGCAAGACCATTCGCTTTACAGGGTCTTGGGGCTTTATATGATACTATAAGTAGTATTAAAAAGAAACTTAATCCAGGACTGGAGATAGCTGGAATACTTATGGTAAAATTTAACAGCAGGACAATTTTAAACAGGGATATCAGGGAAATGATTGGGGATTTTGCTAAAAGAACAGGTATTCCTGTCTTTAATACTGTAATCAGGGAAGGTATAGCAGTAGCAGAAGCACAGACAGTAAGAACCCCTTTAATTGATTATGCACCAAAAAGCAATCCAAATATTGACTATGAAGCTTTTGTAAATGAACTGGTGGAAAAGACAGGAGTGTGATTATATGGAAAAAAGATTTTCTAAAAATAATCCATTGGATAAACTTAGCGGGATAACCAAAAATAATGAAACATTAAACAATGTTAATGAAGAATATAATAATGAGAATCAAGATAAAGTTAAGAAAAGACCAGGAAGACCCAAAACAAAGACAGAAGAAACAAAAACAATAAATATTGCTGTTCCTGTGTCTGTTCTGGAAAAAATGGATATAGCCAAGGTATGCTATGGCAATAACCTTACCTGTTATATAAACAGGCTTATTGAAAAGGACATTAAAGCAAATTATGAGGAATATAAAAATATAATTAATAGTTTAAACAATATTAAATAGTTTAAATTATATTATATATTGTAATTCTATAGGAACTTGTTATAAAAATATTAATATAAAAAAGAGTTATCTACATTATGAGAAAGAATAGTTATGCAACTTTTAAAGGATAACAATAAAACCTACACACGGGCAGAAATCATGCAAATTTTCAATAACAGACTTAAAACCGACCAGCTTATCAGAATACACAAGAGATATATGTATTGAAAAGAACGGGATATTATCCTTTAATCTTAAAATTGCATAATAATTTACAATAAATATTAGGTATGGTCTGGATAGCATGGTTTATGAAAATTTTAACACAAGCCTTATGCTGCCACTAATGGCTTATCTTTAATAGTTAAAGTTTTATTGAAACCAGTTAGTCTTATACACTTTTGTGTATACATGGTTGTGCTAGGAAATATTATGTGAAAGCCAAATTTACCTCCAGCACGTAAAATATACAGGGTATACAAATGTATGGTATAAACCGTTATAATACAGGAACTATCCAAATTAACGCCTGTAGAAATAGCAGATTACGGGGTTCAAGAATCTTTAATTCTTTTGGAAACAGGAAGCCCATTGTCTAAATCTAATAGGTAGTTCACAGTTTGTATGTCTTTCTTCTGGTAAAATATCAAAGGTTAAAAATCCCCGTTCCTGTGCCCCAAATTCATAATATCAAGATAGCTCTGTTCTTTTGCATGGTACAGGATTGTCAGCAGATAACTTCTTGTATTTTTTATTTCCCCAGTCTGCTGGTGGAATTTTTCAATAGCATATTTTATATCATAGCTCTTCAGCTTCAACAGTTTAGCAGCTACTACTGCCTGTGGTTTACTTTCCCCGTTTATACGGACAGGTTTTGTGCTGTTTAATGTTTCATGCAAAAGGTCAAATACCACTTCTAAATCTTTCTTCTGTTCTGGATAGTCTGTTACCAGGACAGAATAATCATATAATATCTTAATTTGTGCCATTGTGTACCGTTCTTCTTGACTTTTTAGATTTTTTGTGCTATTCTTATCTGTATTGTTATTTTGTTGTGCTTGATAATGTTCTTTGGTTGGTTCATTATCAAGCTTTTTTTCTTTCATTTTAACATCTTCTGAAGTAATTTCTAATATAGCCTCGTTATTTGTTGCAGCTTTTTCTACATCTTCTGGTACAGCTTTTTCTTCCATTACAGTATTTTTGGGCATAGTTTCCCCTTTGGTAACTTTATATCCTTTTGCTTCCAGAATTGCTATAAGTTTATCATCTTCATGTTTGTTGACAGCTTCCAATGCTTCTTCATTGCTGCCAGCACTCCATAACTCTTTAAAATCATGTATTATATAAAGATTGCTGCTTTTGCTCCCGTCTGCTTTTAACCTGTTTTCTATACTTATCAGATGTTTCTGCTGTAATTCTTTCAGTGTGTTCTGTACTTTCCTTTTACTCATTTTAGTGGTAGAAGCCAGTTTCTTTAAGCTAGGAAAGCACTGGTTATTTTTGTCCGCAAACTTTTTCAAAGCTATATATAAAACTATCTGGTAAGGGTTATCAAATAAATCGCTTTCTAAGCAGTCGTGATATACCATTACAAATTGCCTCTGGTCTGTGTCCTGTATTATTTTAGCCATAATAATTACCTCCTGTATATCAAAAAAAGCACTTACAGGAACTTCACATAATCCTATAAGTGCTATATCATATCTGTTTTAAAGAAATGTTTTTATTTGCTGTCTTGTATTTTTAATAATTTTGTGGTACAATCCAGTTAAATAAAAAGCAGACTGTGTTATAAGCTACAGGAGGTTTGGGTTCCTTTAGTGAATGGTGTTGGTAGCACCGCTTCACCGTTTGCTTTTATTTTATTTAAAATTTATTTAATAATCATAATCTATATTATACATTATTTTCTAAATATCTGCAAGGATTTATTTTATTTTTTTTCAGTCAGTCAATCCATCCATCATTCAGTTTAAATATTGTGCTGTATATTATCAGGTATTTATTGTTATAGACAGATAGACAGATAGATATAGACAAAAATGGATATAGTTCAATGAATATAGTTTAATGGCATATTGTACCATAGGGTATAGCATATTGTGCCATACCCCTATGGCATATTATGCTATACCCTATAGCATACTGTGCCTGATGTTTTCCATGATATTATAAAGAAAGCCCGTAAAATCAAGCATTTTCAGAGTTATCCACAATTTTAAATATGATAATTTACATACTATCTTTATGTTTTTTTGTCCACCAATCCTGATATAAAGACAGGTGTTTCTGTTTAGTATATGGTTTTTACCAATTTATTCATCTTAGTGTCAGAACTTAAGAGTATTGACACTGGAAACAGAATGTAGTAAAATCAATACATACAAACGTGTCACAACTTAGTGCCATAAATGGAAGGGGATTTTGCTATGGTTTACGGATATTGCAGGGTGAGTACACAGGGTCAGGCAAAGGACGGCAACAGCCTGGAGGCACAGGAAAAATTATTAAAAGAAAACGGGGCAGAAGAAATATATTCAGATGCTTTTACTGGAACAAAAGCACACAGACCGAAACTTGACAAGCTTCTGGATAAGCTGCAGCCAGGGGATAAGCTGGTTATTACCAAGCTTGACAGAATAGCCAGAAGCGCATCACAGGGGACAGAGTTAATCCAGACATTGTTGGATAATGGAATAACTGTCCATGTATTAAATATGGGACTGATGGACAATACGCCAACTGGAAAGCTTATCCGTAATATCATGCTGGCTTTTGCAGAGTTTGAAAGGGATATGATAATTGAACGTACACAGGAAGGCAAGGCAATAGCAAAAAAACAGCCTGATTTCAGGGAAGGACGTCCCCGTTTGTACAGTAAAAAACAGATACAGCACGCACTTGGATTATTACAAGACCATTCATACAAGCAAGTGACAGAACTGACTGGTATTTCTAAATCCACGCTTATCCGTGCAAAAAACAGGTCAGCAAATAATTCATAAATTATTATGAAACATACTTTTTATTATCTGAAAAACACTATATATGCTGTTTTTAGTTAAGAGAGTGATAGAAAGGACAGCAAAGATTATAAAAGAATACCTGTTGCACATTGGTTATAACAAGGTTATATGTCCAGAAACTAATATTTAATGATTAATAGTGAAATAAACATATCAGTATAACAGTAAAATGGACAGGAGGCGTGAAAATGCTTGAAAATTATGAAACAATTTTAATTCCAGAAGAATGTGCGGAAATATTAAGGATAGGCATGTGTGAAATCTATAAAATGTTAAATAATAATACTATTATTGGATATAAGGTAGGTAAGACCTGGCGTATACCAAAGGCTAATCTGATAGCTTATATTGTATCAAAACAAGTTTGAAAAAAAAGCTGCCATAAAAAGCAGCTTCTTTTTTGTTTCTTAAATAGTTTTGTCGAAATATGGCTTATAATAGTCATACTTCGACAAGTGATTTCTGTTAAAATTAATGTGAGTTCAACAGATATTATCAGAAAAAAAGCCTATTTAAAGCTATTTCTTTGTTGTATAACGCTTTAAAAGTGGGCTATATCTTCTAAAAATGGAGCTTATAGAGCAATTAGTGGAACTAAGAAATTGAAAAACTGCTATTTTAAAGGCTTTAAGCTTTAACTTTCTGTCGAACTCATGTTAAAATTAATATACATAAAAAACTAGGAGGTATAAACATGGACGATTTTAAGAAATTACTGAAAGCAGCTGAAAATGGGAACGCAGATGCACAATGTACTGTTGGAAAATGTTATTATTATGGTGAAGGTGTAGTGGAAGATATTCAAGAAGCAGTAAAGTGGTTAAAGAGAGCAGCAGAGAATGGAAGTGCAGATGCACAGTATTGTGCCAGTGTTTTGTATATTCTTGCCAAAGAACCATTAAAAGCACTTGGATGGTTAATAAAATCAGCAGAGCAAGGGTATGAAGAAGCACAGTTCCATCTTGGAAATTGTTATTTCAATGGTGATTTAACTAAAAAAAATTTAGAGAGGGCATTGTATTGGTGGAAGAAAGCAGCACAACAAGGCAATGAAAGGGCACTTGATAGTATTGGATTATGGTATTTAGGTAAAAGTTACATAAAAGAGGAATCATTAAATTAAATATATTAAAAAATATAAAAATATCAT
>DKXQ01000126.1 GCA_002493085.1 Lachnoclostridium sp. UBA7122 | reverse complement strand
TGCAGACTGCTTTGGAAATTTAATAAGATTTATTGGTTAGATAATGTAGTTTAAGTATATGTGTATATAAATATACACATTTTTAAGATGAGGATTATATATGGAATTAGAAGATTTTTTTAAAGAAAACCCAAAGCTGGCGATTGCATTTTCAGGAGGCGTTGATTCTGCATATCTGCTCTATGCTGCAATAAAATATAATGCCAGTGTAAAAGCTTACTATGTAAAATCTGTCTTCCAGCCCCAGTCTGAACTGGATGATGCCATACGGCTTACAAAGGAACTTGGCGCAGACATGCAGGTTATTTATACAGATATACTTAATAGCCCACTAATTGCAGACAATCCATCTGACCGCTGTTACCACTGCAAAAAAGTGATATTTGCAGAGATTGCTAAAGCAGCAGCAAAAGAGCAGTATAATGTACTGGCAGATGGGACTAATGCTTCCGACGAAGCAGCAGACCGGCCTGGCATGCGTGCCCTTGCAGAACTTTCAGTGCACTCTCCTCTTAAAGAGTGCGGGCTTTCAAAAGATAACATACGGCATCTGTCAAAAGAAGCAGGGCTATTTACATGGGATAAACCTGCCTATGCATGTCTTGCTACACGTATACCAGCAGGTGATAAGATTACAAAAGAAAAACTGATGATAACAGAAACTGCAGAAAACTATCTGTCTTCTATTGGGTTTAATGATTTCCGTGTGCGGATGTGTGGCAGCGCTGCAAGAATACAGGTTACAGAAAAGCAGCTTGGACTTGCACTTGCCAGAAGGCAGGATATTGTAAATGAGCTGGGAAGATATTATAGTGCAGTAATGCTGGATTTAGAGATACGTAAGTGTGAAGTAAAAAAAGAAGAAAGGCAGGCATTTTCGCTTGGGAATTGGTGCAAATTATGAAGAAGAGATTATTAAGTTTGTTATTGGTTTTGATTTTTTTAACAGGAATATTATCTGTACAGAATCCAATAACAATACAGGCAGCAGCAAAAAAGAGTTCTTTTATAACAAGTAAAACTTTTAAGGGAACTTTTGGGTATAATGGGGAAAAGGGTGGCTATGAAACTGGATGGTATAATATTATTATTTACAAAATTACTAAAAATGGAAAAATTCATTTTGCAATTGATAAGGGAGGAAGAAATGCAAGCCCTTTATATTCTACAGATGTACTTATAGCTAAAATTAATGGAAATAAAGCAAAGTTTGTATATGAAGACAGCTGGGGAAATAATGGGAGAGGAGTTATTAAATTTAATAAAAATGGTACAATATATTTAACAGTAAAACAAACGCATACAGCTGAGATAAACCGAAGTTCACTGGAGATTTCAAAAACACTTTTTAAAAAGGTAGATTTTGTAAGATGTGCCAACAGCATTAGAAAATTAACCAGTTACAGATATTTTTTATATTAAGGGGTGTATTATGAAACAGATAGTTTTGAAACATAAATTTTTTTTAATATTTGCAGTAAAGCTTTTGCTTCTGGTCTTTTATCTTTTTTCTTTTACATATGGACGTTTTTTTGTTACGCTGCTTTTCTTTATTTCAAGCATTGCTGATGTTTTTATGAAAAAACCAGGCTGGGTATTTGCTGACTTATCAGCTTCATTTATATTATATATTGTATCAAATCCTGCAATGTCTTTTTATTATGGAATGGAGGAACTGCGTTTCCATGTTCTTGAAAAGAAGTATAATAAGGTAATAGAAGAAAACCTTCCCGGTTTTAATGACTGTAGCCAGTTAAATTATAAAAATATAGCCAGTTCATTTTTATGTGATGATTCTAAAGTTTTTTACCAGAAAGAAAATGACAGTGTGCTTGCCCTTTTTACAACAGGAGATTCTGGCAACCTGACAGGATATGTATACTGCTCTGATGACAGTGCCTGGGAGCTGGCAGAACAGTATGACTTTTGCAGTAAGATAAACAATCACTGGGCTGTATTTAAAATGTACCCGCTTAAGGAGCAGATGGCATGGGAGCAGCGTTAATAAGAAAGGAGGGATGTTACTGAAGATTTATAAAAAATCTTATTAACTTTTTATAAATTTTCAGTAACAGAAATATATTTGAATAAAGATAGAATTACCAGTGCGTTAACCGGGCTTGTGGGAGCCTGCAACAATAACCCTAAAACAGCAAATACAGATAGTGTGGTTATTAAGGCTTTAGCATTTCCTATTATATATAATGAAATAGATGATAAGGATATATCTGGAATGATAGATGAAATATACCTGGAAAAAAACGCTATAGCACCTAACTGCGCTAATTGTACTTCTCCATGTGGAAATACTTCTGATTATGACATGGACAGGATTTACAGTGAAGAACCGGAAATACGGGATATAAAACTGGAATTGCTTTCAAAATGCCAGAGCCTGGCAGCATATATTTACAAAGATAAAGTACAAGGCGGAGCATTGTTTCCAGACTATAATTTTTTTTACAAGGCACTTTCTTATATAAGCTGTGATATAGAAAAAGAAATGCTGGCAGAGCTGGTAAAGGAAATAGAAATAATAGAACAAAAAACAGGTAATGGAGGTTTTATGTATGGTAAGAAGAATTATAAAGATTGATGAAGAAAAATGCAATGGCTGTGGAGCATGTGCCAAAGCATGTCATGAGGGTGCAATTGGCATGGATGGCGGAAAGGCAAAACTTTTGCGTGAAGATTACTGTGATGGATTAGGTGACTGTCTGCCAGAATGTCCATGTGGTGCAATTACTTTTGAAGAACGTGAGGCAGCAGCTTATGACAGTGCAGCAGTCTTTGCTGCGAAGCAAAAGGATTGTAATATCCAGCCCCAGGAACTGCCTGTATCAGATTCACAGCTTCGCCAGTGGCCTTGCCAGATAAAACTTGTTCCTGTGAATATGCCATATTTTAATAATGCAGACTTACTGGTGGCAGCAGACTGTACTGCGTATGCTTATGCTGGTATCCACAATAGATATATGAAAGGCAGAATTACACTTATTGGATGTCCGAAACTTGATTCAGTTGATTATAGTATAAAGCTTTTGGAGATAATTAAAAATAATAACATAAAAAGCGTCACTGTACTGCGTATGGAAGTTCCATGCTGTGGTGGAATGGAAATGGCAGTAAAGAAAGCTGTGCAGGAAAGTGGAAAGCATATGCTATGCCAGACTGTAACAGTGGCAACTGATGGCAAAATTATACAAAATTAAGAAAAAGGACTTATGGAATATCAGGAAAACCAGGCATTTTAATGCCTGGTTTTTTTTGGCAAAATATCCATTAACCATGGTTTATATTATATGTGATGGGTATAATAATGCTAAATTGTTATATTAGGTATAAGATTGAATAGTTTGTTGCATAATATAATATGCGGCTTTATACTATATTTAGAATATAATAACAAAAATAAAAACTTTTGTAAAAAAAGTGTTGACAAGGCTATATATTGTTGTTATAATGAATTTAGCTTTTAAAACAACAACATAATTATTAAAATAAAGAAAGGAGAGTTTTATAATGAAAACAAGAGCGGTTAGACTTCATGGAGCAAATGATTTAAGGATTGATGAGTTTGAGTTACCAGAGATTAAGGAGGATGAAATTCTGGTAAAGGTTGTATCAGACAGCATATGTATGTCTACTTACAAATGTGCAATCCTTGGCACAAAACATAAGCGTGTACATGACGATGTTGCAGAACATCCAGCAATTATGGGACATGAATTTGCAGGTGATATTGTAAAAGTAGGTGCCACACATCAGGATAAGTTTAAACCTGGCATGAAATTTACATTACAGCCTGCACTTAATTACAAAGGTACTATGTGGAGCCCGGGATATTCTTATGAATTTTTCGGAGGAGACTGTACGTACTGTGTGATTCCTGCTGAGGTAATGGAATTAGGATGTCTGTTAGAGTACAAAGGACGTGCATATTATGAGGCATCTTTAGCAGAGCCTATGTCATGCAGCATTGGTGCATTTAATGCAGCTTACCATACCCAGATGGGTGTTTACCATCATGATATGGGTATTAAAGAAGGCGGAAAACTTGCAATTATGGCTGGAGCAGGCCCTATGGGATTAGGCGCACTGACATATGCACTCCACAGGGATGTACGTCCTTCTATGGTAGTTGTAACAGATGTTAATGAAGACAGGCTGAAACGTGCAGAAGAACTGTTCCCAGTAGCAGAGGCAAAGGCCGATGGCATTGACCTGCGTTTTGTAAATACTGGCAATATGGAAGACCCAGTTGCAGGATTGCGTGAAATTACTGGCGGTACAGGTTTTGACGATGTATTCTGCTATGCACCTGTTGCAGCAGTTGTAGAACAAAGCAGCGGGGTACTTGGCAGGGATGGCTGTCTGAATTTCTTTGCAGGTCCTACAGATACACAGTTTAGTGCAAAGATGAATTTCTATGATGTACACTATAATTCAACCCATGTTATGGGAACTACGGGCGGCAACACAGCAGACATGATTGAGTCACTGGAACTTACAGCAGCAAAGCGTATCAATCCGGCAGTTATGGTTACACATGTAGGCGGTCTTGATTCAGTAGCAGATACTACACTAAACCTTCCAAAGATTCCAGGCGGCAAGAAACTTATATATACACATCTTGATATGCCACTTACAGCATTAGAAGATTTCCGTGCAAAAGCTGCAGAAGATGAACGGTTTGCTGGTTTAGCTGATATTCTGGATGCAAATATGGGATTGTGGTGTCCGGAAGCAGAAGAATACCTGTTAAGCAATTTTGTAAAAGATTAACCAGCACTCTTATGAAAGGAGGGGCGTAGCATGAAAAACGGGGTACAAAAGTTTGGCAAGTTTTTATCATCCATGGTAATGCCTAATATTGGTGCATTTATTGCATGGGGCCTTATTACTGCATTGTTTATTGCAGATGGATGGCTGCCAAATGCAGGACTGGCTTCAATCCAGCCATATATGCTGCATTATCTGCTTCCGGTACTGATTGCTTCAACAGGAGGCTCTCTTATAGCCGGAGAGAGAGGGCGTGTTATGGGCGCTATTGCAGTTATAGGATGCATTGCAGGTGTTGGTGGTATAGAGGGCGGCCAGCCAATGCTTATGGGAGCTATGGTTATAGGACCTTTTGCAGGATGGGTCATTAAGTTATTTGATGACAAGATGGATGGCCATATGCCAACTGGTTTTGAAATGTTAATCAACAACTTTTCAATTGGCATACTTGGCATGGTTATTTCAATTATTGGATATTTTATAATTGGGCCATTTATGACAGGTGTTCTTTCTGTATTATCAGCAGGTGTAGATATACTTGTGGAACACAGTCTGCTGCCATTAGTTGCAATATTTATAGAACCAGCAAAAGTACTGTTCCTGAATAATGCTATCAACCAGGGTATTTTTACACCGATTGGCTCTGCTGAGGCAGAAGCTGCCGGGCAGTCCATACTGTATATGCTTGAAGCAAATCCTGGCCCTGGGCTTGGCGTATTACTTGCATACTGCTTTTTTGCAAAAGACAAAACTACAAAACAGTCTGCCCCTGGTGCAGTTATAATACATTTCTTTGGCGGAATACATGAGATTTACTTCCCGTATATACTGATGAACCCACTTGTTATTATTGCACCAATTGTAGGTAACTTCTGCGCTATAGCATTCTTTTCAATGACAGGCTGTGGACTGAAAGCACCTTCTTCACCTGGCTCTATCATTGCATTTATGTCTATGGCACCAAGGGATAAAATATTGTTTACTATAATAGGTGTACTGATTGCAACAGTAGTATCTTTCCTGATTGCATCGCCAATTATTAAACTGACAGATGGCAAAAAAGGAAGCCTGGCAGATGCACAGGACCAGATGGGACAGATGAAAGCTGAAGCTAAGGGGCTGGCAGTTCCACAAAGCAATGAGCCAATAGACTCTTCAAGTGTTAAGAAGATTATATTTGCATGTGATGCAGGCATGGGTTCTTCTGCAATGGGAGCTACAAAGTTCCGCAACCGTATAAAGGATGTACGTCCAGAGATTATAGTAAAGAACACTTCTGTAGACAATATTCCTTCAGATTGTGATATAGCAGTTGTACAGGTTACACTTGCAGACCGTGCAAGAAAGTCTGCGCCACAGGCGAAGTTAATCACAATTGGCAATTTCCTTGCTGACCCATCACTGGATGCTTTATACCAGCAGCTGGCATCAGGAGCTGATGAGAATGGAAGCAGTGCTGCTGCACCAGCCGTACAGAGTGAAGCGCCAGCAGATAATTCTAAGAAAAAAGTTATTGACAAAAATGGCATTAAGTTAAACCAGGCACCAGTGCCAAAAGAAGAGGCAATACGCACAGCAGGCAGACTGTTAGTAAGCCAGGGATGCGTTGGCGAAGCTTACGTGGATGCTATGGTTGAGCGTGAAAAACTTGTCAGCACATATATGGGAATGGGTCTTGCAATTCCACATGGTACATCTGAGGCAAAGGATTCTGTTAAAAAGACAGGAATTGTGCTGGTACAGTATCCAGAAGGTGTAGACTTTGGCGGTGAAAAAGCACAATTAGTATTTGGCATTGCAGGAATTGGAGATGAGCATCTTGACCTTTTGCAGAAAATCTGCGAAGCACTTGAGGATGAAGAAGTCCTTGAGAAGATGAAAACAACAAATGATGTTGAATGGATTCTAAAACAGTTAGAATAGTATTTAGAAAGGAGGTTCTATTATGATATATACAGTTACATTTAATCCATCTCTTGATTATATAGTGTCAGTTGATAATTTTAAGATGGGGCTTGTAAACCGCACTAATAAAGAGATTATAAATCCTGGTGGCAAGGGAATTAATGTATCCATGGTACTTAGCAACCTTGGATACAGCAGTACAGCACTTGGGTTCCAGGCTGGATTTACAGGAAAAGAGATTGCCAGGCTTATGGAAGAGCGGGGAGTGCAGTCAGATTTTATTACAGCAGCTAAAGGATTGTCCCGCATTAATATGAAAGTAAGGTCAGAAGACGAAACTGAGATTAATGGAATGGGACCAGGAATTAGTGATGAAGATATTGACAAGCTTTATGCTAAGTTAGATAATATTAAAGATGATGATATATTGGTACTGGCTGGTTCAATCCCATCTGTTATGCCAGAAACAATGTACAGTGATATTATGAAACGCCTGTCAGATAAAAATCTTAAAATTGCAGTAGATGCTACTAAAGATTTGCTGATGAACGTGCTGGAATACCATCCATTCTTAGTAAAGCCAAATAACCATGAATTAGGTGAAATATATGGAGTGGAGCTTAAGACAAGAGATGATGTAGTTTCTTATGCACGGAAAATGCAGGAAGAAGGCGCACGTAATGTACTGGTGTCTATGGCTGGTGAAGGTGCTGTGCTTCTGGCAGAAGATGGAAGTGTATACCAGTCTGAGGCACCATCTGGAAAAGTCCAGAATTCAGTTGGTTCAGGTGATTCTATGGTAGCAGGCTTTATCGCAGGCTATCTTGCATCAGGTGATTATGAACAGGCATTTTATATGGGTGTATGTACTGGTTCAGCGTCTGCTTTTTCTGAGGGCATGGCAACGAAAGAAGCTGTACGCGGACTGCTGGAACAGTTTGGAAAAAGTTACTTATAAACAGCAAAACAAAGTATGTAACCATTGTTAAAAATAACATCAAAGAGAGGAGATTTACAATGAAGGAGTTTACTTACACAATAACGGACCCAGAAGGAATTCACGCAAGGCCAGCAGGAGTACTGGTAAAACAGGCAGCAGGATATGCATGTTCTGTTAAGATAGCAAAAGATGGCAGGGAAGTAGATGCAAAGCGCATCATGGGCATTATGTCACTTGGCGTTAAATGCGGCATGGAGGTTACTGTAAAATGTGATGGTGAGGGTGAAGATACAGCAATCGCTGAACTGGAAACCTTCTTTAAGGAGAATTTATAAAATATGGAGATGCAGGGAAAGTCCGTATTTGGAGGGGTTGCTATTGGCCGCCTCTCCATCTACAAAAAAAGTGACAATGTTGTAAAAAGAGTTAAAATCCAAGATACTGATGCTGAATTTAAGCGCTTTGAAGATGCAACTGTAAAAGCAAAGGAACAGCTTGCCGCCTTGTATGATAAAGCTATGAAAGAGGTGGGAGAGACAAGCGCAGCTATTTTTGAAGTACACCAGATGATGTTAGATGACCTGGATTTCAGGGAGTCTGTTGCAAATATGATTAAGACACAAAATGTCAATGCAGAATATGCAGTAGCTGTATCCGGGGATAACTTTTCTACAATGTTTGCTGCTATGGATGATGATTACATGAAAGCCAGGGCAGCTGATGTAAAGGATATAAGCAACCGTGTCATATCTGTATTACAGGGAACAGAGGATGCAAAACTTAACAGCGATGAGCCAGTTATTCTGGTTGCAGAAGACTTAGCACCATCAGAAACAGTACAGTTAGATAAATCGCTGCTGTTATCATTTGTTACACGTTACGGATCTACCAATTCACATACAGCAATACTTGCAAGAACCATGAATATCCCAGCATTAATCGGGGTAGATTATGATGAAAGCATAGACGGGCATTTTGGTATTGTGGATGGGTTTAAAGGTGTGTTATACATAGACCCAGATGAAGCAACAATAGAAAAATACCGCAAAAAGCAGGAAGAAGAAGCGGAAAAAGCCCGTCTGCTCCAGGAACTGAAAGGTATGCCAGATATCACCAAAGATGGCAGGAAAGTTAAACTATATGCCAATATCGGAGGTGTCGGTGATGTACCAGCTGTATTACAGAATGATGCATCAGGTATTGGATTATTCCGTTCAGAATTTTTATACTTAGGTTCAGAAACATTTCCTACAGAAGAAGAGCAGTTTAATGCATACCGTTCCGTAGTGCAGACAATGGCAGGCAAAAAAGTTATTATCCGCACACTGGATATAGGTGCTGATAAACAGGTAGATTATTTCAATCTGGAACATGAAGATAATCCTGCAATGGGATACCGTGCAATCCGTATCTGTCTTGAACAGCCGGATATTTTTAAAACACAGCTCAGGGCAATCTACAGGGCCAGCAGCTATGGAAGCATTGCTATCATGTTCCCGATGATAATCTCTATAGACGAAGTCAGACGCATTAAAAAAATTGTAGCAGAGGTAAAAGAAGAACTGGACAGCCAGGGAATTGAATATGGCGATGTGGAACTTGGCATTATGATTGAAACACCGGCAGCAGTGTGGATGACAGAAGAGTTAGCCAAAGAAGTGGACTTTTTCTCTATTGGCACAAACGACCTGACACAGTACACGCTGGCAATCGACCGCCAGAACCCCCGTCTGGATTCTTTCTATGATGCACACCATCCTGCGGTGCTGCGTGCAATACAGATGACAGTTGAGAATGGACACAAAGGAGGAGCCTGGGTAGGCATCTGTGGTGAACTTGGGGCAGACACTACATTGACAGAAACATTCCTGCGCATGGGAGTAGATGAATTATCAGTAACCCCATCCAGGATTTTAGCAGTCAGGTCTGCAATCCGTAACTGTGATTTAAGCAAATAGTTAATTTGCGGTTTCCGCATGAAAAGGAGTAATATCCAGTTCATGCGGAAATTTTTTGTTACTATTCACGGTCTATGC
>DKXQ01000153.1 GCA_002493085.1 Lachnoclostridium sp. UBA7122 | reverse complement strand
AATGGGATTGCGCACACATTATTTAAAATTTATAAATTTTTAATAATTAAAATATTGACTAATAGTCATTTTTGAGGTACTATACTTAACAGCAAATGACCAATGGTCATTTATTATACCTGGATATCTGGATATAATAGCTGTAAGTTTATTGTGAAAGGTGGATAAGAGCATGATTACTTTAGGCAAATGGATTACAAAACATAAGAATATTATATTGCTTATTGCTGTAATTTTATTAGTACCATCTGCTATAGGTTATGTAACTACGCGTGTTAATTATGATGTGCTGAGTTACCTTCCAACTACACTAGAGACTGTCAAAGGGCAGGATATTCTTGTAGATGAGTTCGGGATGGGTGCGTTCTCAATGGTTATAGCAGAAAATATGACTATGAAAGAGGCGGCAGAACTTGAGAAGCAGATTGAGGGCATTGAACATGTGACTGATGTTTTATGGTATGATGACTTTCTTGATATATCAGTTCCAACAGAAATGATGCCAAAGGACCTGCAGGAAGCATTTTTTAATGGCGATGCAACTATGATGATTGCACTATTTGACAATACAACATCTTCTGATGATACGATGGATGCGGTTACAGATATCAGGAATACTGTTGGGAAAAATGTATATGCAAGTGGTATGTCAGGCGTTGTAACAGATATTAAGAACCTTGCCCTTAAAGAAATGCCTGTATATGTAGTTATAGCTTCACTGTTATCCCTGCTGGTTCTTTTTATTACAATGAATTCGTTTCTGACGCCTGTTATCTTCCTTGCAAATATAGGAATGGCAGTAGTTTACAATTTAGGCAGCAATATTTTCCTTGGTGAGATTTCGTATATTACACAGGCACTTGCAGCAGTGCTGCAGCTTGCAGTTACAATGGATTACTCAATATTCCTTTTGGAAAGCTATGAAGCTAATAAGGAAAAGTATCCAGATGATAATAAACGTGCCATGGCGCATGCAATCAGTAATACATTTAAGTCTGTCTCAAGTAGTTCAGTGACTACTATTGCAGGCTTTCTGGCACTTTGTTTTATGACATTTAAGCTTGGCATGAATATCGGCATAGTTATGTCAAAGGGTGTTGTAATCGGGGTTGTTGCGTGTGTAACAGTCCTTCCTGCAATGATACTTACATTTGACAAGGCAATTGAAAAGACAAAACACAAAGAATTAATTCCTTCACTTGACAGGCTGTCGCATGGGATTATAAAAGGAAGATGGGTAGCAATTATTATTTTTCTTGCAGTCCTTGTTCCAGCTTTACATGGAAATAGTAATTATGAGATTTATTATAATATTGACAGGTCACTGCCAAAAGATATACCAAGTGCCGTGGCCAATGACAAACTTAAAGATAAATTTGATATGAGCAATGTCCATATGGTTCTTTTAAAGAATGGGCTTACAGCTAAAGAAAAAAACAATATGATTAAAGAGATAGAAGAGGTTGATGGTGTTAAGTGGGTTATAGGGCTTAATTCACTTATTGGGTCAAATTTCCCGGATACAATGATACCTTCTGATATTAAAGAGATGCTTATGACTGACAATTATGAACTGCAGTTTGTATGTTCAGATTATGGTTCAGCAACTGATGAGGTAAATGCACAGATTGCGGATATGCAGGATATTGTAAAAAGTTACCAGAAAGATGCGATGGTTATAGGTGAAGCTCCGCTTATGAAAGATTTGTCTGATGTAACAGATATTGATTTGCAAAATGTCAATAATATTTCTATAGCAGCGATTTTTCTTATAATACTTATTACATTTAAATCAATATCAATACCTGTGATACTTGTGGCAGTTATTGAATTTGCTATTGCATGCAATATGGCAGTACCATTTTATGCAGATATGCCTCTGCCATTTGTAGCAAGTATAGTTATAGGCACTATACAGCTTGGTGCAACTGTCGACTATGCAATACTTATGACTAACAGATACCACAAAGAACGCACTGATAAGGGGTGCAGCAAGAGTGAAGCGGTAAGCATAGCACACCAGGCCTCATTTAAATCAATACTTACAAGTGGTTTCTGTTTCTTTGCTGCAACATATGGCGTTTCTGCCTATTCAGAAGTTGACATGATAGGCTCTATATGCACACTTCTTGCAAGGGGTGCAATTATAAGCATGGTAGTTGTTATATGCATACTTCCAGCTATGCTGTGGGTATTTGACGGAGTTATAACAAGGACTTCGCTTGATATGGTAAAAGCAAAAGTGGCGCACAGGGATAGAAATAATGCACACATAAACAGCAATATGGCAGTAAATAGCAATGATATTGGAATATAATGGCAGAAAACTGGTTAAAATCTGGTTATAATTATTTATAGAAAGGAATGGATGTTATGAAAAAAAACTGGAAAAAAATTATGATGACAGGTGTTAGTGGCCTTTTGGCAGCAGGGCTTATCGTGGGAAGTGCTGACTATGCTTCGCATATGTTTGTTATTACAAACAGGGCATTTGCTAAACAGGCCGAAAAGGTGTCAAAGGATATAAAGGCTTCCCCAGAAAAGGATTCTGAAGAACAGACAACAAAACAGGAAACTGTTTACCAGACGCTTGATGCCCATGGCAGGCCTACAGATACTGTTGTGTCTGACTGGCTGAAGAATCCGGGTACTGGTCCAGTTTTAGATGATATATCAGAACTGGCCGGCATTGCAAATACAAAGGGTGATGAAGAGTTCACACAGGATGGCAGCAGACTGGCATGGAATACATCAGGTGATGATATTTATTACCAGGGTACAACAAATAAGCAAAGCCCTGTAGGCATAGAAATTTCATATAAACTTGACGGGCAGGATGTTAATGCTGATGATATAGCAGGTAAAAGCGGAAAGCTTGAGATTAATATAAAATACACTAATTCGTCTAAGAAAACTGTAAAAATAGATGGAAAGGATACAGATATATTTACGCCTTTTATAATGGCAACTGGAATGATTCTGCCTGTAGATAACTTTAGGAACCTGTCTATTGATAATGGCAATATATTATCTGAGGGTGACAATAATATTGTTATTGCATATGGCATGCCAGGACTTTCAGAAAGCCTTGACCTTAATAATTTTGGTTCTGATAGTGATATAGATATTGACCTTGGGGAAATAAGTGATAAAATTACAGATACAGTAACAATAACTGCAGATGTGACAGATTTTGAAATGAAGTCAACATATACTATTGCAACATCAGAGTTTTTTAAGGATATTGACCTTAATGACATAGGTGATACCAGTGAACTGGAAGACAAGATGGATGAGCTGGCAGACGCAGCTAAGGAACTTGTCAATGGTTCAGGCAAGATTAATAAAAATTTAAATACACTTGACAGCAAATTTGTGGATTATGCAGATGCTATTGATACACTTCATGACAGTACAGGAACACTTAATAATGGTGCAGAAGAATTAAGAACAGGCATTAATTCATATACAAATGGTGCAGACCAGCTTCTTGATGGTGTCGTAGATTATGTAAAAGGTACAAAGACACTTGCAAAAAGTACAAAGGAATATGCAAAGAATACTAAAAAAATTGTAAGTAAGACAGGAAAACTCAAGTCAAAGGGCACAGAAGTTCTTGCAAATGGTTCAGAAGAGTTTAGCACAGGATTAAACACATATGTGTCTACAGTTAATAAAATTCTTTCAGCTGATACATTTACTACTATGGCAAGTGGCATATCAGCAATTAATGAAGGTGCCAGCCGTTTAGAAGATGCTGCTGGCCAGGTTAGCGCAGGAGTTGGCAGCTTAAAATCTGGCATGGAAAGCCTCAACGATGCTGCAAAGAATATTACACAGTATGACAGCCAGGTAGACGGGTATCTTGCAGAACTTAAAAAATTGTATGCTGCTGCAGAAGATGAAAGTGAAAAGGCTGTTATCATGGAGATTATAAATTATGTAGGTACAGCACAAAAAGCTGGAAATGGAATAGATGCAGCTACGGGCAGCGGAAGTGAGATGGCAGCCGGATTTGATGCTGTATCAGGCGGAATTGCAGCAATATCAGGCGGTTTATCTGAAATAGAGGATAAAACAGGGGCAGAGGCAATAGGAGGGACAACAGGAAACCTTACAGATGGCTTAGCGCAGCTTAAGGCAGCAGGAGACCAGCTTGTTTCAAGTTATGATAATGAACTTAATGCAGGCATAAAAACCCTTAACAAAAATGTTGGTGCACTTTACAGTGCAGGGCAGGAACTTGTATCAAATAACCAGAAACTTAATGATGGTGCCAATACACTTATTGGCAATGCAAATACAATCAGGGACAATAGCAGGAAACTGATGTCTAACAGCAGTTCATTGCGTGAAGGCATTAAGACAATGGCAGATGGTACAGGAAAGCTTATTGATGGTGTTACAACACTTGTAGGGAAAACTGGTGATGTATCTGATGCATTGGGAAAACTTTCGGATGGTGCAGGCACACTTGCAGATGGCATGACAGAATTCAGAAAGGATGGTGTTAAAAAACTTACAGGAACTGTAGATGGCCTTCTTGATTCAGGAGACAGTTTTCATAACAGGCTTAAAAAGATTATAGATGCTGCAGCGGATTATAAGAGTTTTGCAGGTATACCTGATGGTATGGACGGAAGTGTTAAGTTTATAATGTCAACATCAGCAGTTACGGCTGAAAAAGAGGAATGAATTCTTTCAAAGAGGACTTTCTGTTAAGCAGGTTATTTTATACTTAAACATATATAAAA
>DKXQ01000035.1 GCA_002493085.1 Lachnoclostridium sp. UBA7122 | reverse complement strand
TGTAAGAACTTTGAAATTGTCATGCCAAAGTCAATATATGACATCATACTTAAAAAGTTGTACAATATATCTAAACTTTCATATAGCCAGATAAAGTTACACTATCTAAAGTTACACTATCCTTGACGTAAGTGGTATTTTTATGGTACTATATTATCATGATATTTTATAAAAATTCTGGAGGGATATAGGTGAAGAAGATATATATTATTATACTTATCCTGTCTGTTACACTGACAGGCTGTGCGGGCTTTCCAGACCTATCTGAAAAGGAAAGCGATATGATAAGCCAGTATATTGCAGGAGCAGTCCTGAATTATACTAAAGGATACCAGTATTCATTTGATTATGACAGGACTGTACTTAAGCCTACACTGCCTCCTGCGCCTGCACTGGCACCAGCAGATAAAACAGATACTAAAGTACCAGAAAGTGCTTCCAAGACGGGCAGCAGCCAGCCTGTGACAGAAACTGTGGGACTTAGTGATATCTATAATATTGGGGGCATTAATATTAGTCCTGTGTCAGTCAGAACAAGAAAAGACATTGTGACAGATTTCTCATCTGTTTCAGCAGATGCTGGCAAAAAGCTTGTTATTGTGTCATTCAGGATTAAAAATAATTCATCAAAGGGCCAGAATGTCAATCTTGCTAGTAAAAATGTAAAGTACTCTTTAACAATGGATGGAAAAAGTTATGGCCAGGCGATGCTTACTATTGTAGAAGGCGATATGCTGGGATTTAATGAAAAAATCGCAGCGGGCAGGAGTACCAGGGGAGTGTTATTATTCCAGGCAGACACATCTGCAAAAGTTAAGAAGGTGCAGATAGAAGCTGTCAGCGGCAACAAAAAGTCTGTTGTTAATATTAAGTAACTAAATATTGGAGGTACATAAAGTATGGAGACAGGAATTTTATTAGAGAGTGGAACTAACGAATTGGAGATTCTGGAGTTTAACGTAGGGAAAAATTATTATGGGATTAATGTTGCAAAGATACGTGAAATTATTTCATACCAGACACCTACACCGATTCCAAATTCTGACCCGCGTATTGAAGGCATATTTATGCCAAGGGATGAGATTATATCTATAATCGATTTAGCAGAGGTCATGCACCTTGATAAGCCCGAAAAAGTAAATAATGATATGTATATAGTTACAAACTTTAACCAGCTTAATACTGCATTTCATGTAAATGGTGTAGTTGGCATACACAGGGTTTCATGGTCTGATATTGTTAAGCCAGATTCAACCATTAATACCAGCGGAGAGGGCATGGCAACAGGCATTATCCGCATAGAAGGCAAACTTATAATTATTCTTGACTTTGAAAAAATAGTATCAGAGATTAACCCTGAGACAGGTCTTAAAGTTTCTGATGTTGAACATATGAAGAACAGGACACGTAATGAAAGTCCGATACTTATTGCTGAAGATTCATCACTTCTTAGCAAAATGATTGTAAACTGTCTTGAACAGGCAGGATATACCAACCTGACTACAACTGATAATGGCAAAGAGTGCTGGGATAAGCTCCAGGAGTATCTTGCAAAAGGCGATATTGATAATAATGTTGCATGTATTATTACTGATATAGAGATGCCACAGATGGATGGCCACAGGCTGACTAAGCTTGTAAAAGAAGATGAAAGGCTTAAACATATACCACTGATTATTTTCTCATCACTTGTCAATGATGAGATGAGGCGCAAAGGTGAACAGCTTGGTGCTGATGCACAGCTTTCTAAGCCTGAGATTGGCCAGCTGGTAGGTGCTATTGACAGGCTGGTAGGCAATCTCACAGGCGAATAATGTATAAGGAGATTGGATGGGAATTGAGTGAGGAAAAAGATTTAAACCAGATAGGCAGTGATGAAACTGTAAGTGAAAACGGATTTGATAACCTTGATAATTTTGTAGAACTTGACGATTTGCAGAATATTGAAGGTCTTGATGATTTAAGTGGTTTGGGTGATTTAAGTGATTTAGATGAACAGATGCCATCCATTGGGGAGGAAGCTTCAAGAACAGATGCAGGTGAAACAGATGATATACTGCTTGACACTCTGGACATTCCAGGATTAGAAGATATAGCAGACACAGATACAGAAGAACCTGCTGCGCTTGAAAACAGTATTCAGGAAGACAGCATACAGGAAAGCAGCAATGGTGATGAAGAAATTGATTCTGTGCTGGAAAATCTTTTAGACAGCCTTGATATAAATGGCTCTATTGATGTTCCAGAGGATGAGGAAAGTGCATCTGTTATGGAAAGTGCAGACAGTGAAGTGGCAGCAGACAGTGACACAGATGCTAGTGATGATAGTGGCACAGATACACTTGATACATTGGAAATACTTGAGGATGAAGAAATTAATACTCCATCTGAAGCTGTAACAGAACAGAAACCAGAAGCCGGCATTGATGTGCCTGCTCCTGATGAACTGGATATTGGCAACATAGAACCAGAAGAAAACGATGATGCCAGTGATGCCAGCATTGATGGTATGCTGGATGACCTTATGATAGCACATAATCCTGATTTTATGGATGCTCTGGGCCTGGATGTCAATGGTGAAGAAAAGTCCCAAAGAGATGAACAAGATGAAGATGAAAGAAAAAAAAGCAAAGAAAAGCAAAGAAAAAGATTAAAGAAGGAAAAACAGCAGCTGGAACAGGAAGAAGGAGAGAAAGCAAAGCGCCCTGGCTTCTTTAAACGTCTGTTTGGCAATGTTGTAACAGAAGAGATTGCACAGGCGGAGCAGCAGGCTAAACTGGATGAAGAGGAGAAAGCCAGAATTAAAGCTGAAGAAAAGGCTAAAGAACAGCAGGAGAAACAGGCTAAAAAGGAATTAAAGGCAGAAGAAAAGAATGTAAAAAAAGAGCAAAAAGCTGCCAGAAAAGCCCAGAAAGCTGAAGAAAAAGCTGCCAAAAAAGCTGAGAAAGCTGCTAAAAAAGCTGAACAGAAAGAACTTGAAGAGAAAGAGGTTGTTGGTAAACTTAATAAGGCTGGTGTTACAATTGTAGTTATTGGAGCTGTAATGATACTGGCAAGTGTTATTGTTGGAACTAATATATTTGGATACAGGCTGACAAAGTCTGAAAGCGAAAAGTATTTCCAGTTAAAAAAGTACAGTGATGCATACAGGGAAGCTATGGGCTCTAAGTTAAAGGACAAAGAACCTGATGAATATGAAAAGATTATTACTGTAATGAAAGTACAGCAGTCTTTAAATACATATAGCAGCTATACTGCTATGAAGTACTATCCTGACGCTCTTAATGCATTGCTCCGCGGCCTGCAGAAATATGATGAAAACATAGAGAAAGCAAGGGATTTAGAAGTTGATGGTGATTTGAAGGAGTGCAGGAAGAAGATATTAAGTATACTTAAGGATGAGTTTGGATTGTCTGAAGCACAAGCATATGCTATACTTAGGCTTGATAATGAAAATTATACAAAAAGAGTAGTGGGTATTGCAAAGAAAAAGATTTGAGACATTCTATAGTCTATAGCCCGCCAGTTAGCAGCTGGTGGGCTTTTACCAGTTTTTACCAGGCTTGCAGAAATGAGGAAGATTATAATGATAGCAATAATAGATTATGATGCAGGAAATATAAAAAGTGTAGAAAAAGCCCTTTTATATCTGGGCGAAGAGTGTATAACTACAAGAGTACCTGATGAAATTTACAAAGCAGATAAGGTTATCCTGCCAGGTGTCGGTGCATTTGGGGATGCCATGAATAAGCTGGAAACTTCTGGCCTTGCAAAAGTTATTAAAAATGTGGCTTCAGACAATAAACCGCTGCTTGGAATATGTCTTGGATTACAGCTTATGTTTGAATCAAGTGATGAAATGCCTGGTGTTGCAGGGCTTGGACTGCTTAAAGGCAGGATTCTTGCAATACCGCCAAAGGAGGGGTATAAAATACCACATATGGGCTGGAACAGCATATCTGTAAAAGCTGGAAGCCGTCTTTTTAAAGATATTCCAGATAATTCATATGTATATTTTGTACATTCATATTACCTTAAGGCAGAATCAGAAGAAGATGTGGCAGCCTCTACAGAATATATAGTGCATATACATGCTGCTGCAGAGCATGGCAATATATTTGCATGCCAGTTCCACCCTGAAAAGAGTGGCGGTACAGGGCTTAAAATTTTGAAAAATTTCTGCAGCCTATGAAAATGCAGGTACCAGTCTGAAATATAAAAGTGCAGGATAGGAGACATTATGTTTACAAAAAGGATTATTCCATGTCTTGATGTAAATAACGGACGTGTGGTTAAAGGTGTAAATTTTGTGGATTTAAGGGATGCAGGAGACCCTGTTACTGTTGGGGAAGCCTATGGCAGAGCAGGGGCAGATGAACTTGTGTTTCTTGATATTACAGCTTCTTCAGATGCAAGGGCAACAAAAATTGATATGGTAAGGCGTGTAGCGGAAACTGTTTTTATTCCGTTTACAGTTGGCGGGGGAATAAGGACTGTAGAAGATTTTAAGCTTATTTTAAGGGAGGGTGCAGATAAGGTTGCAGTTAATTCAGCGGCAATACAGAACCCGTCACTTATTTCAGAAGCTGCCATGAAATTTGGAAGCCAGTGTGTTGTAGTTGCAATAGATGCAAAAAGACGGACAGATGGCAGCGGTTTTACAATTTATAAAAACGGTGGACGTGTAGATATGGGGATTGATGCCATAGAATGGGCAATGGAGGCAGACAGGCTTGGAGCAGGGGAAATACTTCTAACCAGCATGGACTGTGATGGAACTAAAAATGGTTATGATATAGAACTTACAAGAACTGTATCAGACAATGTTTCAATACCTGTTATAGCATCAGGTGGTGCCGGAAAGCTTGAACATTTTAAAGAGGCATTTACAGAGGGCAGGGCTGACGCAGTACTTGCTGCATCCCTTTTCCACTACAAAGAACTTGAAATCAGTGAAGTAAAAGAATATCTTGATAAAGAAGGCATAAGTATAAGAAAAGCCTGAATTACGAATGGAGGAGAACTATGTCTATGATACAGAATGACTGGCTTGACGCAGTTAAGCCTGAATTTTCAAAACAATATTATAAAGAACTGTTTGAATTTGTAAAAGATGAATATAGTAAAGTGGCAGTATATCCACCAGCGGATGATATATTTAATGCATTCCATTTTACTCCGCTTTCATCTGTGAAAGTGCTTATCCTGGGACAAGACCCATACCACAATGCACACCAGGCGCATGGCCTTTGCTTTTCGGTGCTTCCAGACCAGGACATACCGCCATCTTTGCAGAATATTTATAAAGAGATACACGATGATATAGGATGTTACATACCAAATAATGGATATCTCAAGAAATGGGCAGACCAGGGTGTACTTATGCTTAATACAGTGCTGACAGTGAGAGCCCACCAGGCTAATTCCCACCAGGGCAAAGGATGGGAAAAGTTTACAGATGCAGTTATCCAGGCTGTCAATGCACAGGACAGGCCTATTGTATATCTTCTCTGGGGCAAGCCTGCACAAAGTAAAATACGGATGCTGGATAATCCAAAGCATCTTATTTTAAAAGCCCCACATCCAAGCCCATTATCTGCATTCCGTGGATTTTTTGGATGCAGGCATTTCAGCCAGACCAATGATTTTTTAAAAGAAAATGGATTAGAGCCTATAGACTGGCAGATTGAAAATGTGTGATTACTTAGTTAAGATGGAGGTTTCTGATGGCAGATAGTTCCGTAAAAGTAAATATGGAGGGTGTTCCAGAACAATTAGTGTTTGGTCTGGATATAGGTACTAGAAGCATAGTTGGTACAGTTGGATATAAAAATAATACAAACGGGTTTGTAGTGGTTGCACAGGTTTCTAAGGAACACCAGACAAGGGCAATGCTTGACGGACAAATACATGATATAGGCAAGGTTGCCACAACTATAGAAGAAGTACACAAAAAACTTGAAAATATAACTGGCAGAAGGTTTAAGGATGTATGCATAGCAGCTGCGGGACGTGTGCTTAAAACTGTTGAAGCACAGGCACAGATAGATTTTCCATCAGATACAGTTGTAACAAGTGAACATATATATACACTTGAAATGCTTGGCATTGAAAATGCATATAATATCCTGCGTGAAGAAAAAAAGAGTGATGATATCAGATTTTACTGTGTAGGATATTCTGTTAAACGCTATTACCAGAATGATTATATTATTTCAAACCTTGAAGGCCATAAATCCTTAAGCATCAAGGCAGAACTTATTGCAACATTTCTTCCAGATGAAGTTGTAGACGGTCTTTATGCTGCTGTAGAGCGTGCTGGCCTTTATGTGGCAAACCTTACATTAGAGCCAATCGCTGCTATAAATGTAGCAATACCTGAGCGGTTCAGGCTGCTTAATATTGCACTTGTTGACGTTGGCGCAGGAACTTCTGATATATCAATAACCAAAGACGGAAGCATAATAGCCTATGGCATGATTCCGTCTGCCGGTGATGAATTTACTGAATGTCTTGCAAAGCATTATCTGACAGATTTTAATGAAGCAGACAGGCTTAAATGTGCAAGTACGCTTAATGATGAAGTTGAGTTTTATGATATTATGGGACTGCCACAGAGAGTTACATCTGATGAAATAGGAGAGATAGTATCAGAAACTGTAAAAGAGACAACAAAAAGCATTGCTGAAAAAATTGTGGAACTTAATGGAGGCAAATCTGTGAGTGCAGTATTTGTTGTTGGCGGTGGTGGAAAAATTAAAGGTTTTGTAGAAAGCCTTTCTGAATACCTTGGCCTGCAGAAACAGAGAGTTGCCCTTAGAGGCTCAGAAGTGCTTGGCAATGTGCAGTTTTTACAGGAAGATATTAATATAGATTCCCTGTTAGTAACACCTGTCGGGATATGTCTTAATTATTATGAACAGCGCAATAACTTTATATTTGTAACAGTAAACGGAGAGCGGATTAAACTCTATGATAACAGCAAACTTACAATTATGGATGCTGCTATACAGATGGGATTCCCAAATGAAGATTTATTTCCTAAACGTGGTAAAACCCTTATATACTATGTAAATGGAGACAAACGCATGTTGCGTGGCAAAGAGGGTGAGGCTGCTATTGTCAGGCTAAATGGAAGGCAGACTGGCATGAGCAGCAAGCTTGAACAAAATTCAAAAATTGATATTATACCATCTACACGTGGTGCAGACGCAGTACTTGAAATAAGCCGTCTGCCAGAATACAGTTCAAATATGAATATTATCTTTAATGGCAAGGAGATAACATGTCCACGTTTTGTAACAGTAAATGGCAGTCTTGTATCCGGATTTTATGAAGTAAAAGACCAGGACAGAATAGAAATACTTGGCTATTACACACTTGAACAGGTACTTGAGTTTATGGATATCATTTACAGAGGCAAGATATATGTAAATAATGTAATTGCGCCAATGGATACAAAGGTATATGACAATTTCTCGATTGCATGTGAGATTATGAAAGAAGAGCCTAATTATAATGAACTTATAGCTAAATATGGAGATGGGCAGTTCCCAGTTTTAAATAATCCAGAATATTTATATGATGAAGAAAATAAAACAAAAGAAACTTCTTATCTGGAAGAACCAGAGGAACTGCAAGAAGCACAAAAATTAGAAGAAACACAAGAACCAGAAGAATTACAAGAATTAGAAGAAACACAAGATATAACAGAAGATGTAATAGAAGATGTAACAGAAGAAGATACAGAAAGTACCATTGAAACAGATAAAGATAAAGAGCTGGCTCCACAGCCTGCAGATATAAACATAACTGTCAATGGCACGCCAGTAGTTTTAAGTGGAAAGCAGAAATATATACTTGTTGATGTTCTGGATTTCTACCCTGTAGATACTTCTGTAGCCCATGGAGACCATCTTGAAACCTCTGTAAACGGAATAATATGTGACTTTACAAAGCCTGTAACAGAAGGGGATGCTGTCAGGATTGAATGGGTAGAAAGGTAAATATGTTATGAGAGTTTGTAGCATTGCAAGCGGAAGCAGTGGCAACTGTATTTATATTGGGGATAAAGACACCAATATACTTATTGATGCAGGCATTAGCAGAAAAAGAATTGCAGAGGGGCTGGGCAGTATTGGCATAAGCCCGCAGAAAATAGATGCCATATTTGTCACACATGAGCATATTGACCATATACAGGGGATAAATATGATGGTAAAGATGTTTGATATCCCGGTTTATGCTACAGGAAGTACACTTGACTGTATCAGAAGCAAAGATAAACAAGGTGTAATATCAATGAACCATTTATATGAAGTGCATCCTGACAGATGTATTGCACTTAAAAATATGCATATAACACCATTTAGCACTTCCCATGATGCAGCAGACCCTGTATGCTATACAGTCTGTTCAGGCGGGCATAAAGCAGGTGTGGCCACTGACTTAGGCACATATAGTGAATATACAGTAGACCACCTCTCAGGAAGTGAAATACTTGTGCTTGAGGCAAACCATGATATAAGCATGCTTGAAGCGGGAAGGTATCCATACAGGCTGAAGTGCAGGATAATGGGAGAAAAGGGGCATTTATCTAATGAAGATTCTGGAAGGCTTTTGTGCAGGCTGCTTGGCAAAGGTTTAAAATATACATTTCTTGCACATCTTTCAAAAGAAAATAACTATCCTGGCCTTGCATACCAGGCTGTAAAGTGCCAGATATGGGAAGAACTTGGCATAGACAGGCTGCCTTTCCAGATGACAGTCGCTGGAAGGGATGTGCCTTCTGCAATGGCCAGTTTGTAAAAATGGAGGAATATTTATGAAGAAGACAGTAGTAACAGTAGTAGGCAGGGACAGTGTAGGCATTATTGCAAAAGTCTGCACATATTTAGCTAATAATAGTGTAAATATACTTGACATTTCCCAGACAATAGTTGATGGTTTTTTTAATATGATGATGATTGTTGATGTGGCAGGATTTTCTAAAGACTTTACAACATTAAGCCATGAGCTTGAACAAATTGGAGAAGAAATGGGCTGCATTATAAAAGCGCAGCGTGAAGATATATTTGATAAAATGCACAGGATATAGCAGCTATGGATGGAATATGCAGGAGGATTAAATGATTAGTATATATGAAGTTCTTGAGACTAATGACATGATTGAAAAGGAAAACCTTGATGTCCGCACTATAACACTTGGCATAAGCCTTTTAGAGTGTATAGACAGTGACCTTGGCAGACTCAATGAAAAAATATACAACCGTATTACAACTGTGGCAAAAGACCTTGTTCCTACAGGAAAGGCTATAGAAAAGGAGTTTGGGATACCAGTTGTTAATAAACGTATTTCTGTTACACCAGTTTCCCTGCTTGGCGCTGCTGCATGTAAAACACCAGAAGATTTTGTTACTATAGCGCAAACCCTGGACAATGCAGCTAAGGCTGCAGGAGTTAATTTTATCGGTGGATATAGTGCACTTGTTTCAAAAGGAATGACCTGGAGCGATGAACTGATGATACGCTCAATACCAAAAGCACTTGCAACAACAAATTATGTGTGCAGTTCAGTGAATCTTGGTTCTACCAAAACAGGGCTTAATATGGATGCTGTAAAACTTATGGGCGGTATTGTGCTTGACACAGCGAAAGAAACAGCAGACAGGGACAGCATAGGCTGTGCAAAATTAGTAGTATTTTGTAACGCACCTGATGACAATCCATTTATGGCAGGCGCTTTTCATGGTGTCACAGAAGCTGACGCAGTTATAAATGTCGGTGTAAGCGGACCAGGCGTAATGCGCAAAGCACTAGAATCAGTACATGGTACAGATTTTGGAACACTTTGTGAAAAAGTTAAAAAGACAGCATTTAAAATTACAAGAGTAGGACAGCTTGTTGCAAGAGAAGCTTCAAAACGTATGAATATACCTTTTGGAATTATAGATTTATCACTTGCACCTACCCCGGCAGTTGGTGACAGCATAGCAGATATCTTTGAAGAGATGGGATTAGAGCGTGCAGGTGCGCCAGGCACAACTGCTGCCCTTGCACTATTAAATGACCAGGTTAAAAAAGGTGGTGTAATGGCATCATCATATGTAGGGGGGCTCAGTGGTGCATTTATACCTGTAAGTGAAGACCAGGGCATGATAAATGCAGTAGAAGACGGGGCACTATCTCTTGAAAAACTTGAAGCTATGACATGTGTATGTTCTGTAGGGCTTGATATGATAGCAATACCAGGAGATACAAAGCCTTCTACTATTTCAGGCATAATAGCAGATGAAATGGCTATTGGCATGGTAAACCAGAAGACAACTGCTGCCAGGCTTATACCAGTAATCGGAAAAGGAGTAGGAGAAACTGTAGAATTTGGCGGGCTTTTAGGTCATGCACCAGTAATGCCAGTAAACCAGTTTGACTGTAGCAGCTTTATAAACAGGGGAGGAAGGATTCCGGCACCAATCCACAGCTTTAAAAATTAGGGTAAAAAAATAGAACTATAACATCACAGTTTTCCAACTGCTAAGTTATAGTTCCCTTTTTCTGTGTAATATTTGTTATCCTTCTATTGAGATATAACGTGGTTTATCTTCTATGACTTTTTTATCATCTTTTGGAAGTGTAAATGTCAAAATACCATTTTCATATTTTGGATGAATGTCATTCTCAGTTATATTTTTGCCTACATAAAAGCTGCGGCTCATATTTCCGGCATAGCGTTCACGCCTGATATAACTGCCTTTTTTATCTTTTTCTTCTTTATTAACCATCTTTGCTGCACTGACAGTAAGATAACCGTCTGTAAGCTGCATCTTAATCTCATCTTTTTTAAAGCCAGGAAGATCAATATCTATTTCATAACCAGCATCTGTTTCTCTTACATCTGTTTTCATCATGTTTTTTGCATGTGTACCATATAGTGTTTTGTCAACACTTGGAAATGCAAAATCTTCCATAAAATCATCAAATAAGTTTTCTCCAAAAATACCCGGCATCATCATAAAGCATATCCCCTTTCAATAATAGATTAAAAATTATATTTCATCATTTTTTTGCTCTGTATGCAATATAGCACAATTATTAGCACTCGTCAAGAGTGAGTGCTAATAATTTTTGTGAAAAGTTTGTGAACTTTTAAAATTTGTAATTTGACCAGTCCTTTTATTATTTTACTCTAATTCTGACTTTATATACATCCTGATAGTTTTGTGTTATTATAGAAATTAGATATTAATAATAATTGGCATTTTTTGTTAGGGAAATAGTGCCAGAAAGGTGTACTGATATGAAATATGCATTAGTTACGGGTGCGACAAGTGGTATTGGGATTGCAATTTCAAGGGTGCTTGCGCGCAAGGGATATGGTATTGTAATGGTATCTTCTTCGTTAAAGCATCTTAAGGGAGCAAAGAGAAGCATGGACGAAAGATTTCCTGAAATTAAGGCGTATATTATAGAAGAGGATTTAAGTATAAAAGATTCTGCTATACGCTTATATAATAAAGTACGTGAACTGGGTGTCACAATAGATATACTTGTCAATAATGCCGGATTTGGGCTTGCAGGACCTGCAGAAAGAATTGGAATACATGATGATGAAAAACTTTTATATCTGAATATAACAGCACCAACTATTTTATGCAAGCTGTTTTTAAGGGATATGTATAAAAGAAGAAATGGCAGTATTTTAAATGTGGCATCTATGGCATCATTCCAGCCAGGCCCGTATAATTCAACTTATTTTGCAAGTAAATCATATCTTTACAGTTACAGCAGGGCAATAAGGCATGAGGCAAAGGGACATGGTGTAAATGTATGTACATTGTGTCCGGGAACTACAAGAACAAGGTTTTTTAAAAAAGAAGGGATTAAAACCCCGGTATGGGCCATGCCAGCAGGCAAGGTTGCAGAGTACGCTGTCGATGGGCTGGAAAAAAATAAAGCAGTGATAATTCCTGGCAATATCAATAAAATACTAAAAGCTGTGCCATCAGGAATAAAACTTGCAGCAGTTGCATATATGAAAAAACATAATAACTTGTAAAGAAAAAAGACACTATTTTTAATAATATTTTTGTATATAAAATTTTTTGCGGATAACTTGCAATTTACTTTCAATAAGTGTATACTTTTGACTATATGGCGGTAATTAATACTTGTTAATTGCCAGATAGTGGTGAGTATATGGACAGGTTTAAAACAGATAAATCCATGCAGGATAAAATTGATAAACTTTCAAAAGAAAATGCCCGCTTAAGGCTTATGCTTGAAAAGCAGGATTATAGAAAAAATAAGGTAAAAAAGAGGCAAAGGCGCTTCAGGATAATAGGTGCTGTACTTATTATAACAGGGCTTGTGTTTCTTGGCCTGCTTATGTATGGCACATACAGTAATTATAAAAGAGCCAGGGATATTAAAAAACTTCAGGAACAAAGGGCATCTGCTGCCGGTGGGAATATTTCACCTGATGGTATTCTTCCTGAGTACCGCAAGATGTATAAGACTAATTCTGACTTAGCTGGCTGGATTGTTATTGATGGCACAGATATTAATTATCCTGTAGTCCAGAGCAAGATATACCAGGAGTTTTACCTTGACCACAATTTTGATGGTGAAGAAGATGAGGCTGGTTCTATATTTGTGGATGCAAGGAATGATGTATTTCTTCCAGACGACAATATTATTATATATGGCCATAATATGAAGAATGGGTCTATGTTTGGAACATTGCAGCACTACCTTGATAAAGATTACTATGACAGCCATAGCATTGTTTCTTTTGATACATTGTATAAACACCGTATATACAAGATAGCTGCTGTCGGACTGTCAAAAATATCAGATGAGAGTGATGATACATTTAAGTATTATGACTTTCTTAATGCAGAAGATAAAAAGTCGTTTAAAGAATATGTGAAAAATATTAAGAGTCTTGAGGCATATGAGACAGGTGTAGACCTTAAATATGGTGATAAGCTTGTAACGCTGTCCACATGCAATAGTGTAGAAGAGGATGGAAGATTGTTTATAGTAGCTAAGGAGGTTAATAAAAATGGGAAGGATTAAAAAAGCTTTTATAATGGTTATATTGTCTGTTGTGTTTATGGCAGTTGTGCCGGCACAGCCAGCATATGCAGATGAGGGTGATATACATACTGTGACATATAACCTTACAGGGGTAACTGCATCTCCAGGGGAGGCAGAAGTTATAGAGGGAAGCGGGCTTGATGTGGTATTTACAGCAGATGCGGGTTATACCCTTCCAGACAGCATCTCTGTACAGATGGCAGGTGAAGAACTATCCGGCTATGTATATGAAGGCGGCAACCTGGTCATTAGTGATGTGCGGGGGGATTTAGTTATAACTGTTAATGGTGTCCCAGCTACAGATAGCAGTACAGGTGACAGTACTGGTACTGAAACTGGTGATTCAGATGCTTATAACATATCATATGATTTATATAAGGTTACGGCAAGTAAACGTGAAGGCAATGTAAAGGCAGGGACAAAATATTCTGTAAAACTTAAGGCAGAAAGTGGATTCAGGCTTGACCCGTTAAATGTTGCAGTTAAGGTGAATGGTGATTATGTAGCAAGCGGATATTCATATAATGAAGGCCTGCTTGAAATCGATTCTGTCAATGGTGATATAGTTATTGAGGCGATTGCAGTACAGAAAGCTTCTGCCAAAGAACCGGATGATGATGAACCCGCAAGTAGTAAAAAACCTAAAAATAGTAAAACTACAGGAAGCAGCAGTACAACTGCACCAGCAGGAAAGACTACAGGCGGTTCATCTAAAAACAGCAGTTCAAAATCTGCACAGGCTCTTTCTGGCAGTGGCACAAGCGTAAGAAATTACAGCACAGGCTCTTACAGGGCTCCAAGAACAGGTGACTATAAGACAGACATACGGTATTATGGCGCTTTAGCACTCGTACTTATTGGTGCAGGGTTTGTTATAGCAGGTAAAAGATATAAAAAAGATGAATAAGATATGTAAAGCAGCAGGTATTAATTATCTGCTGCTTTATAGGTATGTGTATTTTTTAAAATTAAAAAAGCCCCTGCCCAGCGCATTAAACGCCAAATAAGGACTTATAGTGCGCCTCCAGGGGTTCGAAC